>CAZFQV010000125.1:0-6790 GCA_964521175.1 uncultured Sphingobacterium sp. | reverse complement strand
GCCATTGCAATGCTTGGCAAAAGCTATCTATACCAAAAAAAGTATGATGATGCCGTAACAGAGTTGTCGAAACTCACCGCTGGCCCATATACTTATTCGCTTGATCCAAGCTATGATAATCTCTTTAGCGAAAATAATATCAATAGTCCCGAGGTAGTGTTTGCTGTAAATCACGTGTACACTACTTCCAATACTCAATATTATATGTTCGGTGGACAGGAAGGAAGTGGTGGTAAAACATTCCATACAGGCCGTGCTCAGGAATATGGCTTTAACGACTGGCAGAATGTCACTGCATCCAATTCTCTTGTTGCTGCACACAAATATCCTAACCCCGCTGGCGGAGGAACATATACCGATCCTCGTGCGAAGCTTACCTATTATGGTAGTCCGGCAAGTGGCGGTGACACAGATTTCTGCGACAGCTGTCCAGGCGGCAAAAAGGCTTATGATTATGATTTCTTTGGAAACAGCTATCGCAAATATGAGCCGTATGAATTCCAGGAGTTCACTTCAGCACCGATGAGCGGTATCAATACCCATGTAATACGCTACGCTGATGTTCTACTCTTACTGTCAGAAGCGTACATTGAGAAATCTGCTCCTGATGTTGCAAAAGGAATCACATATATAAACCAGGTACGCAGCCGCCCGAGCGTTTCCGCTGTTCCTTACCCGCTTACACTGAGTCAGTCGCAGGCACGCGTTGCTCTACGAAGAGAGCGCCAGATTGAACTTGCAGGAGAACAATCCAGGTGGTTTGACCTGATCAGATGGGGGATAGCCAAGGAAACACTCAACGCTGAGCATCCGGAAGGGCCGGGGCAATTCCCCTTCCTTGATAAACACGTCCTGTTCCCTATCCCAAGTGACGAAAGGAACTCAAATGAAGCCTTGGCTGCAGATATAGCGAACGACTGGAACTAAGACTGAAGGCTATAAACGAATAATTTGGGCTATGAAACTAAGACCACTTGCTTTAATATTAAGCATGCCTATTTTGTTCGCACTTGGATGCGCAACTACTAAAATAAATAGGGCATCCACCCTGGAACAAAATAATGGAAAATACCTCATCCACGTCCAAAATCAGATTTTAGAGATTGATCCTTCCAAAGGCGGAAGGATCAACTCTCTAATGCTGGATGGCATTGATTTTTTGACTGACAGCAATGTCAACAATTTCAACTGGGGATCGACCTTCTGGTTCAGTCCACAGAGTGACTGGAAATGGCCGCCTTCGGCGGAAATAGACAGTATGCCATACTCCGTAAAAATCCATAGCGGACGGATTATAATGCAAAGTCTTCAGGATCCGAGAACTGGTTTAGATGTGCTTAAGGAATTCTCTGGTGATCCGCAAAGAAAGTCGTTTTTACTTAAATATACCATTACTAACCGCAGAGATAAAGCTCAGAAAGTAGCGCCCTGGGAAGTTACGCGGGTGCAAACCGATGGACTTGCATTCTTTCCTTATGGAAAAGGTGAACGCCGCGGTGGGTTAATCCCCTTTACCAAGGAAATAGACGGTATTAGCTGGTTTCAATATAACAAGGAGCGTTTACCTGTTAAAGGCGACAGGCAACTGTACTCTGATGGCTCTGAAGGATGGCTGGCGGAAATAAACGATGGTATTATTCTGATTAAAAAATTCGAAGATATACCTTATGAGAAAAATGCCCCTAAGGAGGGCGAAATAGAATGGTACGCAAGTCCGGTTGTTGAAGGAAAAAGCTACGTTGAAATCGAACACCAGGGTGCCTATGAAGAAATCTACCCCGGGCAATCTGCCAATTGGCAGGTGGAATGGTTCCTCCGCAAACTGCCGGAAAACATCAAGGCCGAGGTTGGAAATCCTGCCCTTGTTGAATATGTACGTAATATTGTAAGATAATTATTACCTCGTACAAGGGGTTATGTTTAATTTCTTGTATACATTAGACCTTTATAACTCATTATCCTCATGAATAAAAAAAAAACCTTGCGTAGCAAGCGATCTGTGCTATTGCTTATACTTGCCGGCACATTAATCTACACTGGATGTAAGGTCTACCCTTCTCTCGTTTCTGAAAATAACGGCGATATCAACCGTACCTGGAGCGTTTATAAGGCTGACAAATCGGGTACTGCTTACTCGAATATCGATCAGATTAATCTTTCGAATGTCAATCAGATTGAAGTAGCGTGGACTCATCGATTCAATGATGCGCCCAAGGGTTCAAGGGGTGGCAGCAGTGAGAGTAATCCTATCATCATTGACGGTGTGATGTATACGATGTCTGCGAGGCATCATATTTATGCGCTAAACGCTTCCACCGGAGATCAGATCTGGAGTTTTGATCCTTTTGATGGCGGAGCGGGCGGCGGCGTTGGGCGCGGCGTTACTTATTACGAAGACGGCAATGATAAACGAATTCTGTTTACCGGCGGCGATCAGCTCTTTGCCGTGAATGCAGCTACAGGGGCTTTAATTAGCAGCTTTGGGAACGGCGGCAAAGTGAGCATGAATGTCGGTA
Organism: uncultured Sphingobacterium sp.; assembly: GCA_964521175.1. Lineage (GTDB taxonomy): Bacteria > Bacteroidota > Bacteroidia > Sphingobacteriales > Sphingobacteriaceae > Daejeonella. Next base: position 4,274 of record CAZFQV010000125.1, on the reverse strand, counting down.
TGCGTGGTGATCCTGATAAGATATCCGTAATCCCTACCTCTCCAGGCGTAGTTTTTAATGATCTTTTCATTATAGGTAACGAAGTTTCTGAACTGTATGGAGCAGAACCTGGCTATATAAGGGCCTATAATATTAAAACCGGAAAACTGGAATGGACTTTCCATACCGTGCCACATCCAGGAGAGTATGGCTATGAGACCTGGCCTAAAGACGCCTGGAAATATGTCGGTGGTGCCAACAGCTGGGGTGGGCTTACCTTAGATGAAAAACGCGGGATGGTCTTTATTTCAACCGGATCACCTACCTATGATTATTACGGTAAAGACCGTATCGGCATGAACCTTTTTGGGAACTCTATCGTTGCGCTCGACGCAACAACTGGTAAATATAAATGGCATTTCCAGACTGTACACCACGATCTGTGGGATTATGATCTTCCTGCTGCGCCAAATCTTATTACGGTCGTTCACGACGGCAAAAAGATCGATGCCGTTGCACAAACCTCCAAGTTGGGATACATCTATACCTTTAACCGGGACACCGGTGAGCCCTTGTGGCCGATAGAAGAACGCCCGGTGCCTGCATCCGATATTCCGGGAGAACAGGCATGGCCGACACAGCCTTTTCCGACGAAGCCTGCGCCCTATGCACGTCAGAGTATAACTGAAGATGATATCGCTAATTATAATAAAGGTTCACATGATACACTTCTGGCTAGATTCAGAGCCTTCCGTTATGAAGGCCCTTTCACCCCTCCTTCACTGCAAGGAACCTTTATGCTTCCTGGAAGCCGCGGAGGCTCTAGCTGGGGTGGCGGAGCAGTGGATCCAACGAAAGGAATCATTTATGTGAAATCTAACGACTCGCCGGAAATCGCTACGATGAAAAAGGTGGTTCCAAATGAGAACGCGAATGAATCGGATTTCGCTCAGGGCAAAGCACTTTACATGACCTATTGTGTAGCCTGCCATATGCCTGATAAGAATGGCGATGAATCAGGTACACCTTCTCTCGTATCCCTGGGAACACGGATTAGCAAGGAAGATGCGCTGAATAAAATCAAGCGCGGAAGTGGCAAAATGCCGGCATTTGCAAGCGTAATAGCCGGCAAAGAAGACGCCATAATCTCTTTCCTTTTCGACAAGGAACCGGCAGCCAATGCACGACCATCCAGAGAGCAGAGCTTCCTAAAAGAAATTCAGGAGAATGAATCTGCTACTGGCGTTAAAGTCGACGATGAAAAATATCTGAATCTTACTGCTTATGGTCAATTCACTGATAACCAACGCCGGCAAGCTATAAAACCTCCGTTTGGACAACTTCATGCGATAAACCTTAATACAGGAGAATTTGAATGGACAGTTACCCTTGGGAACATGCCTGAAAGTCAAATGCCGGGTGCACCTGATACCGGTGCGAGTGGTTCTGCAGGACCACTGGTAACCAAGGGCGGACTGATCTTTATCGGCAGCACACGCGATAGAAAGTTCCGCGCTTTCAACCAAAAAACAGGGAAGCTTGTTTGGGAAGTTACGCTTCCCGGTGTAGCTAATGCCAATCCAAGTACTTACTGGAGCAATGGAAAGCAATATGTTGCCATTTCCGTAGGTGGTGATGCAGATAATCCTGCAGGATATATGATGGCATTTGCATTGCCAACGGTCAAATGATTTAATAAAATATTTATTGAAAAGGAGCATCAGAAATGATGCTTTTTTTTATGCTATAAATAGAAGGATATCAGCAGTATAATGGAAATGTTCTTTAGAGATATTCTAAGATGGTGCAGCGCATGCGTGAGTTGATTTTCGACTGTCCGCTTGGATATATCCAGACGCTCTGCGATTTCATCATTCGAGAGATGATCCATTCTGCTCAGGTTAAATATTTCCCTACATCGCTTGGGAAGTTCTCTTACGTGCTCTTCTACCTCGCTCTTCACTTCCGAATAGCGAATACTCGTATCCCCATCATTCAAAGACACTAATTTAGCATGTTCAAGAGTTTCACAATATTCAAGCGGAACTCTCTTCATTTTTTTCAGATAACGAAAAACATGATAACGTGCTGAGGCTGTAACATACCCTTTGAAACAGTTTATCTTTAAAATTCCACGTTTCAGCCAGAGGTTTAAAAAAATATCATGCGTAATCTCCGAAGAAACCATCCCATCTTTACAGACCGCAAAGACCGTGGAATACAACGCCTGCCAATGGCGCCCGAAAAGGGTGTTAAAAGCGTCCTCATCACCTCCTCTCAAGGCCTCTATCAATGACTGATCAGAAACTGATTCATTATCCATACAGAATTCTCTCTTCGTTACCGCTAATAAAGTTCAAATTAAATATTAATAAACAAAAATAAGAATTTCACCTCCTTAGGCTGCAGCAGCGCTAATGGCTAAGGCTAATTCGATCTTTCATGAATAACATTAGGAAAATATCAAAAGAATAATAATTTCTATGTGTGTAGTAACCAAAAACAGACTCTCTATAACTATACAAGAATGGGCATGACCAGGAAAGAATATAATTTACTCTACGGGAAATACATTTCTGGAAAGTGTACGGACGAAGAACTTAAACTCATTGAGACTTACAAAGACTCATTTGAACTCCGGAACAGCCAGTGGGACATTGAAATAATGGGTGAGCCAGATTCTGTCAAGCAGAATATTTTGACGAGGCTTGATTCCAGCATCAGGAAGCACAATAGATTTACTTTAATCAGATCTCTGAAATGGTGGGCTGCAGCTTCTATCATATTGATCGCACTATCCAGCGCACTTTTCATGAAATATTATGAACATCAAGAAATCGTTCACCAACCAGAGCCATCCCGTTTCAAGAATGACATAAAACCGGGAAATAATGTGGCTATCCTGACACTGGATGATGGTTCAACGATAAACCTAAATAATGCAAAAAACGGCATCTTAGCCAGACAAAGCAATACTAAAATCGAAAAATCATCGGATGGACAACTATATTATATTGCAGGCGAGCAGATGCCCGGTGCTGAAATAAGATACAATACCATCGAAACCCCGAAAGGAGGCCAGTTCCAGGTTATACTTCCCGATGGGAGCAGAGTATGGCTCAACGCAGGATCGTCACTTCGCTTTCCAACAGCCTTCATTGGCATCGAGAGGAAAGTTGAACTTAGAGGAGAGGCCTATTTTGAAGTATCCGAGAATGTGCACATGCCCTTTATAGTACATACCGATGACTCTGATATCAAAGTACTTGGAACTCACTTTAATGTAATGGCCTATGATGATGAAAAGAATACCAATACAACCCTTCTGGAAGGATCTGTGCAAGTGCTTAAAGGATCTGACAAATTACTGATCAAACCGGGCGAATCTGCAGTCGTTAACAAAAGCACCGGTAGTATCAATGTGACTTTGACAGACACCGAACAAGCAGTTGCCTGGAAGAACGGATACTTCATTTTCGATCACGAAAGTATAGAGAGTATTATGCGTAAGGTGTCGAGATGGTATAACGTAGAAGTTAGCTATAGCGGGAATATGAGCAATAAGGATTTTGCCGGCACGATTTCCCGTGATAAAAATGTTTCAGAGCTGCTAGAGATGCTCGAACTGACCGGAGCGGTTAAGTTTAAAATTGAAGGAAGGAGGATAACCGTTATGCCTTAAGAATAATAAATAACGGTCAAAAAAACCAGAAGCGTTCGCAGCGCTTCTGGCAAATGTCTGGCCAAACATAATCGTGTAAACAATTAGCAAATCAAACCAAACTCACAAATGTATGAAACTTTACATGCTATTCAAATGCAGGATACCCTGCATTCCATTAAAAGTCGCTAGAGTTATGAAACTCGTTTTTATCTTATGGCTCAGTGCTCTTTTACATGTTAATGCCGCAAGCTACGCACAGCGGATCAGTCTTTCTGTAAAGAATGCTTCACTCGAAAGAACTTTCAAGGAAATACAAAAACAGACTGAGTATAATTTCCTATACAATATTCAGATGCTCCAATTGGCATCCCCTGTAAATATCAGTGTCAGCAACTCGTCGATAGAGGAAGTACTGGCTCTATGTTTCAAAAACCAGCCGCTCACCTATATGATAAACGATAATACAGTAATCGTTAGAAGAAAGGCTACCACTCCTGAGGTCGAACTAACGGCGTCTAAACTGAAGGCCATTCCCATACATGGGAGAGTCGTTTCTGCTACAGGTGAGCCTTTGATAAGTGTAAGCGTACGACTAAAGGGTACAACAATCGGTACTAGCACAGATGCCAAT
>CAZFQV010000124.1:0-6793 GCA_964521175.1 uncultured Sphingobacterium sp. | reverse complement strand
CCACTGGGCCGCATCAAATCGGATAGTTTTCGTCTCTTATCAGGATGGCTGGCCTCATCTGTATTCGGTGGATGCCAAAGGTGGCAAGGAACTTCTTCTGACACCCGGCAACTTTATGGTGGAACAGATCAGGCTAAGTCCTGATCGCAAATGGCTGGTCTTTGCCGCTAACACAGGGAGTGACCGCTCAGATATTGACCGAAGGCACATTGCCCGTACCCCGGTAGACAGGGCATCGCTGGAAGTTCTTACCCCCGGGAACGGTATTGAAGCCTATCCCCAAATTATCGGCGATAACTCTGGCATCACCTTTTTAAGTTCGACAGCCCAGCGGCCCTTATTACCCGCTGTGATGGATTTCCATAAAGGTACGCCCAGATTGCTTGGTGAAAATCTTATCCCTGATGGGTTTCCGCGGGAGCAGCTCGTCACACCGACGCATGTTACGTTCACTTCTGCGGACGGACAGCCAGTGTACGGACAACTATTCGAACCGAAACGTCCAGCGCCTGGTAAAAGACCAGCCATCGTGTATGTACACGGTGGTCCTCAACGGCAAATGGTATTAGGCTGGCATTTTATGGATTATTATTCGATCGATTATGCTTTAAACCAATATTTAACAAGTTTGGGGTTCACTGTCCTTTCCGTGAACTATCGCCTGGGCATTGGCTACGGTTTCAAATTCCAGCTAGCAGAAAATGCGGGCGCATTAGGTGCTTCAGAATACCTGGATATCAAGGCTGCGGGCGAATGGCTGGCCGCACAACCAGGTGTAGATCCCGCACGGATTGGCATATATGGCGGATCGTATGGCGGCTATATGGTAGCCCTCGCTTTGGGGAAAGATTCCGGGCTGTTCGCCGCAGGCGTTGACATCCACGGCGTCAATAGCCGGTTCCCAAGAGGCCCTGTTTACGGCCGTGAGCCAGCGCCGGATGCTGAATTAGCTGCACAGGCTATTGAAAGATCCTCACCAGTTACCTATCTGGATACCTGGACTTCCCCTACCCTGATTATTCACGCTGATGACGACAGAAATGTGGCTTTTAGCCAGAGCGTGGATCTGGCAAGACGCTTTGAAGACAAAAAGTTCGAATTTGAGTATCTGGCAATACCTGATGATAGTCACCATTGGATGAAGTTTTCCAACGCTCTAAAGGTAAGCGAAGCTACAGCGGACTTTTTAAAGCGAAAATTAATGGAAAGAAAACCTTGACTTGTAAGTCTGAATTAATATTGTCAGGATTCATAGAAAACCCTGTGCGCAATTTCCAGCTGGGGTAATTTAACGGGCTGTTCAAAGATTCCGTACACGGAACAACCAGTTCCACTCATGGATGCATACAAAGCTCCTGAATTGTACAGACTCTCCTTAATTTGTGAAATTAGCGGATATTTAGGGAATATCGTACGCTCAAAGTCGTTTGCAACCACATTCTTCCACTCACCGATCGGCAATTTAATCAAGTTTCGCAATGATTGCATCGGCCTTACAGGTTTAATGCCATCAAAAGCATCTGCCGTAGAGATATGGAGATCGGGCATCACAAGTACCAAGTATAATCCATTAAGGCTTAGGTCTGTTTTTTCAAATTCGTTCCCTATGCCTTGGGCAAATACCGGCTTATTCTGAATAAAAAATGCACAATCTGCACCCAGGCGTGAGGCATAGTTCTCCATAGTCCGTACATCCATCTTCAAATCGAACTTTTGATTGACCAGCCTGATGAGAAATGCTGCATCCGCAGACCCTCCACCCAGTCCTGCCCCCGCTGGAATATTTTTGTAGAGATGAATATGAACCGGGGGGAGTGTATAATCTCTGCTTAATAAATCCCAGGCTTTCAGACAAATATTTTCATTGGGATTACCGGGTACGGTGGCACCTGATGAGCTGAACTTAAGGATATCCGATTCTATAATCTCCAAAATATCGGTCATCTTAACCGGATAAAAAATAGTCTCCAAATCGTGATAACCGTCTGCTCTTTTTTGAATAATATTTAATCCTATGTTTATCTTGGCATTGGGAAAGAGTACCATTTTTGTAAACAATCTTTATAGTTTTGAACAATTGTAGGATACCAAAAATACATTTATTTTATTTGCAGGAGAGTCCGGATTTCAAGTTGGAGATTATATAGCCTGAGAACCTGTAGCTTATGATCTATAGCATATAACCTATCGCGTATTTATGAAACAATATCTAGATTTGATGCAGCATGTTCTTGACAACGGAACTCGCAAAGACGACCGTACCGGGACGGGAACAATTAGTGTCTTCGGACATCAAATGCGCTTTGATCTGCAAGCCGGTTTCCCTCTGCTAACCACCAAGAAACTCCATTTGAGATCGATCATTCACGAGTTGATCTGGTTCCTCAAGGGCGATACAAACATTAAATATCTGAAAGATAATGGGGTCGGCATTTGGGATGAATGGGCTGATGAGCAGGGCAATCTTGGCCCTGTATACGGTTTCCAGTGGCGTTCATGGCCTAAACCGGATGGTGGTCATATCGACCAGATCAGTGCCTTGATCAAGCAAATAAAAAATAACCCTGATTCCAGGCGACTAATCGTTTCGGCATGGAATGTAGCCGATATAGAAAATATGGCGCTCCCCCCCTGTCATTGTTTCTTTCAGTTTTATGTGGCAGAGGGAAAATTGAGCTGTCAGTTATATCAGCGTAGTGCGGATATTTTTTTGGGTGTCCCCTTTAATATTGCGTCTTATGCCTTATTGACCATGATGGTCGCCCAGGTATGTGAGCTCGAGGCGGGTGATTTTATCCATACACTGGGCGACGCCCATCTTTACAATAATCACATAGAGCAATCCAAGCTCCAGTTAAGTCGTGATACACTCCCTTTGCCTACTATGAAGTTAAATCCCGCAGTGAGGGATATTTTTGATTTCAAATTCGAGGATTTTACACTGGAAAATTACCATCCTCATCCACATATTAAGGGTGTAGTTGCGATATGATTATTAATCTAATAGTGGCTGTTGATGAGAACAATGGAATCGGGAAAAACAACCAGCTTCCCTGGCATTTGCCTGCAGACCTGCAACGTTTTAAGTCGCTGACGACCGGACATCCCATAATTATGGGCAGGAAGACCTTCGAATCCATCGGAAGGGCCTTACCCCATCGCCGAAACATTGTAATAAGTCGCCAGTCGAACTACACTGCCGAAGGCGCTGAAACAGTTCATTCAATTGAAGAATCATTGCATCTATGTAAAGACGAAAACGACATATTTATCATCGGCGGCGCCCAGATCTTTAAACAATCGTTGGAATCTGCAGATTTTCTTTATCTCACCATCATTCATCATAATTTCGATTCGGATACTTTCTTTCCGGAGATCGATAAAGAACAATGGATTGAAGAACTGGTAATAAACTGTGAGCCAGACGAAAAGAACGGATACCCTTATACGTTTATCAAATACCGCAGACGCTGATTAGACTGTGATATTTCTATGATAAAGAATTTTTAAAAACAAAAATTTAATTAGCTTTGCCGTCTTAACTAAAAAAGGCTTAATATCAAAATTAGTATACAATTAAATAAAAAATGCAAGGTAAAGGATTAGTCAAATTCACTGCAATAGCGTTGACAATTGCGTGTTTATATTCCCTCTCATTTACGTGGATAGCGAATAAAGTTGAAAACGATGCGCAAGATTTTGCGAAAGGGGATCCTGCCAAAGAACGGATATACCTGGATTCTGTGGCTTCATTACCTGTTTTTAGTACCCTGGAGTATATAACTTATCAGTACGCCAAGGAACGGGAAATCCCATTGGGGCTAGACCTTAAAGGTGGTATGAATGTAACCATGGAGATCGCCCTGAGCGACATGGTTCGCAATCTGGCCAACAACAACCAAGACGCCAATTTTAATGCCGCCATCCGAAATGCAGAAGCTGCCGTTTCAACCGGCGATAACGATTTCATTGAAGCTTTCAGAAGAGAATATGAAAAAATAAGTCCTAACGGCAGACTTGCGGTGCTGTTTGCAACTAAGGAAAACTCGGCGAATGTTAAGGCAGATGCCAGCAACCAGGATGTGGTAAACTTCCTGAAAAAGTCAGCAGACGATGCTGTGAATCTATCATTTAACATTTTACGCACCCGTATCGATAAATTTGGGGTAACGTCTCCCAATATCCAAAGACAGCAGGGAACTAATCGTATCCTCATTGAACTACCTGGAGTTTCAGACCAGGAGCGTGTCCGCAAGTTACTTCAGGGCTCTGCGAAGCTGGAGTTCTGGGAAACTTATGAAAACACCGAAATTTTCCCGCTCTTACAAAACATCAACAGCATATTAGCATCGACCCATAAGGCTGAGAATAGCTCCGCCGTTGAAAAAACCGATGCTGACACCACTCAAAGTAAGCTTGCTGCTTTAAGTAAAACTGATAGCAGCAAAGTCGACAGTGCCGCCGTACTTAACCGAATCCAGGCAGAACAGGCCGCTCAGAATCCGCTTTTTTCTGTGCTAAACCCTGCTACATTTCAAGCGCAAAATGGTCAGACTGGTCTTAGACCAGGGCCGATCGTGGGTTACGCTGCATTGAAAGATACCGCAAAAGTGAACGCTTATCTGGCGGCTCCTGAAGTAAAATCAGTTATTCCATCAAATGTCAGGCTATACTGGGGAGTAAAATCGATTAGTCCGGAGAGCAAAGTATTTGAAGTATATGCGCTTAAAACCAGTAGCCTAGCTGGTGGGCCAGCCTTAGAGGGTGATGTTATATCGGATGCCCGTTCTGATTACGATCAACGAGGCAATCCGGAAGTCGTGATGGTGATGAACACCACCGGTGCACGTGCCTGGAAGAGCATAACCGCTGCGGCCTCAGCCGACCCCAGCAACAAGAAAAGTGTAGCCATTGTACTTGATAATCTCGTGTATTCTGCACCTACCGTTCAGGGTGAAATCCCGAACGGCATATCTTCCATCAGTGGAAACTTTAAAATTGAGGATACCCAGGATCTTGCCAACGTACTCAAAGCTGGCAGACTGCCTGCTCCGGCAAAGATTGTCAGTGAATATATCGTAGGTCCGTCTCTCGGAGCTGAGTCCATATCAGCGGGATTGATCTCTACCGTTGCCGGGGTAATAGTAATCTTGCTTTTCATGGCGCTTTACTATAGTACTGCTGGTGTGGTCGCCAATATAGCACTAATCGTCAACCTCTTCTTCCTGATGGGTGTGCTCGCTTCCCTGGGGGCTGTGCTGACCCTGCCGGGTATCGCGGGTATCGTACTTTCACTGGGTATGTCGGTCGATGCCAACGTACTGATTTATGAAAGGGTACGAGAGGAATTATCGGAAGGAAAATCCATAAGGCTTGCCATCAGTGAAGGCTTCAGCAAGGCGATGCCGGCAATCCTCGACTCCAATATAACCACCTTCTTAACAGGGGTTATATTATACGTATTCGGGCAGGGACCGATCGTTGGTTTCGCCACAACCTTAATGATAGGTATTATCACATCTCTTTTTTCAGCCATATTTATCTCCAGACTTGTGTTTGAATGGCTACTGGCAAAGAAGATGCCTATCCGTTTCTCAATCAAACTCACCCAGAATCTATTTAAGGATTCGAAGTTTGACTTTATCTCGGGTAGAAAGAAGTTCTACCTGCTTTCTTCAATAATTATTGTAGCAGGTATCATTTCTGCTTTTACCCAGGGATTCAGCCTTGGTGTCGATTTCTCGGGGGGCCGCTCCTATTTTGTAGCGTTTGATAAACTGGTGGAAGTAGAAGATGTACATTCCATCCTTGCCGATGAATTTGAAACAGCTGTAGAAGTAAAGACTTTCGGTAGTTCCAACCAGGTGAAAATTACTACCGCTTACCTAATCAATGAGAACAGTGACGCCGCTGATGCACAGGTGAATGAAAAACTCGCTGCGGGATTAAAAAAGATTAATCCGGTCTATGAGATCAAAGACTCGCAAAAAGTTGGACCCACCATGGCCGATGACATCAAAACCTCGGCTATCTATGCGGTAGGTTTTTCGATCCTGGTCATCTTCCTCTACATCCTGATCCGGTTCAAACGGATGGAATTTGGTTTTGCAGCAATCCTCGCCCTCACGCATGACGTGCTGGTACTGCTTGCGATCTTTACCATATTCAACGGCTGGTTACCGTTCTCACTGGACATTGATCAATCGTTCGTAGCAGCTGTACTTACCGTTATCGGTTATTCAATTAATGATACCGTGGTTGTATTCGACCGTGTAAGGGAATATATCGCTCAGCACCATACCAAGGATGAAAAACTTCCTGAGATTATCAATAACGCACTGAACAGCACTTTGAGCCGGACAGTGATCACCGGTATGTGTACCATCTTTGTACTGGCTATTATTTTCATCTTCGGAGGCGAGATACTCCGCGGATTCTCATTTGCCATGCTGATAGGTGTAATCTTTGGTACCTATTCTTCACTATTCGTGGCCACACCATTTGTAGTCGAGTTTATTAAAAATAAAGATCTGGGCGAACTGAAGTAAGTGCTCTAAATAACTTTTATCATAATTATATAAAAAAGCACCCTCAAAAAGGGTGTTTTTTTTGTTTTAAAATAAAATAATTAAGATATTTGTTGTACTAACAATAAGCATGGCAAACGAATTATATAGTACCTATTCATATTTACTGGATCGCACGGCAAGAAAGGTAAAACAATATGCACAACGCAGGTTCAATACCGAGAAATATGATATTACTGTCGATCAATGGATCATTATTAAGCACC
>CAZFQV010000123.1:2800-6822 GCA_964521175.1 uncultured Sphingobacterium sp. | reverse complement strand
GATAATTGGAGATATAATGACTATCTTTTATTTTTTTTTTTTTTTTATTACTACACACGAATATGAAGGTTAAAAGCACCACCGTTTTTGAAATGCTATCCCGGATGCGCGAATACTTTCAAAAGGGAGATACCTTATTGAATCCCGCTTCAGCGGATCCGATACGCTCAGAATTGTACAATTTCGATCAAATGGAGACCCATGCCGGTGTCGTGGCAAGGTCTCATAAAATCTTAAAAGGCAAACGGTCTGACAAGCTTTTGAAAAGGCTGGATGACAACGAAAAAACCCTGGTGGAGGTGCGCAATCTGCTCGTTGAAAGTATACAATCAGGTCAGCCAATAACGCCTGCAGCAGAATGGCTTCTTGATAATTTTTATCTAATTGAGGAGCAAATTGTTACAGCCAAGAAGCACCTGCCCAAAAAATACAGCGAAGGCCTGCCTTATCTGGCTAATGTTAACTCTGAAGGAATCCCGAGAGTCTATGACATTGCTCTTGAAATAATTGCCCATAGTGATGGGCGAATTGACGGGCATGGATTAAGAGGCTTTGTTTCGGCTTATCAGTCGGAAAAAATTCTGACTCTCGGTGAATTGTGGGCGATTCCAATTATGTTAAAGCTCGCTGTCATTGAAAATCTAAGAAGAATTGCTGAAAAAATTGCTCTCGACAGGATTGACAATACCATGGCAGATTATTGGGGCGAACAAATGATCGATACAGTGAGGAAGGATCCTGCTGACATGGTCTTGGCAATTGCGGATATGGCCAGAGCAAAGCCAATATTAAATAGCCCATTTGTCGCGGGATTTACTCGTAAACTCCAGGGAAAAGGACCCGCATTTGCTTTACCGCTCAGTTGGCTGGAACAACAATTATCGAGGCAGGGCATATCGGCTACTGACCTGGTCTGGCATGAGAATCAAAAGCAGGCCGCCGACCAGGTTTCTGTTAAAAACAGTATCGGCACCATGCGATTCATCGGCTCCGCAGATTGGCGCAAATTTGTGGAAAGTGCAAGTATTGTAGAGCAAACATTCCGGCAGGATATTACCGGGATTTATCCTCAGTTAGACTTTGCAACACGCGACAGATATAGACATGTTGTGGAAATGATTGCAGTAGGCAGCCCTCTTTCTGAAACCGAGATTGCAAAAAAGACGATCGAATTAACCAAAAGACCCGGCCTGCCCGATAGACAAAAACATGTCGGATATTACCTGATAGACAATGGCTTTGACCAGCTAAAAGAAGCTACGCAGATGCGCTTTAGTATAAAGCAGGGTCTAACCGACTTTATGGAAAAAAGGCCGACCTTCATCTATCTGTCGTCCATTAGTCTTCTTACAGTGTCCATCGCTTTCGCAATGTTTTCCGTTGCCTGGGTCCATGGAAAATTCAGCTGGGAGTTTCTAATACTTATTGCCCTTTTATGTATGGCGGGCGCTGCTCATCTGGCGATTTCATTCACGAACTGGCTGGCAACGATCTGGGTAAGTCCTAAAATTTTGCCGAGGCTGGATTTTTCAAAAGGTATCCCTAATGAATACTCCAGTTTAGTCACCGTCCCAACGATGCTTTCCAGCAAACATGAAATTGAAGAGAACGTAGAAGCACTCGAAATTCGCTTTTTAGCAAACCGTGAAAGGAATTTATACTTCAGTCTCCTGACCGACTTTACCGACGCAGATTCGGAAACCATGCCGAATGATCGTTCATTGCTCAATCTGGTGAGCGAAAGAATTCGACAATTAAATGAGAAATACGGCACACACGGGCAGCCCGATATTTTCTATCTGTTTCACCGACCTAGAAAATGGAACCCAAAAGAGGATAAATGGATGGGTTATGAGCGGAAAAGAGGAAAGCTTTCTGCGCTAAACATCCTGTTAAGGAATGAAGCGAGGAATGAATTTAGCCATATCGTTGGAGATTACAGAAACCTCAGGAATACGAAATATATCATTTCCCTTGACTCAGATACCCAACTTCCAAGAGAGGCGGCCTGGAAGTTAATTGCCACCATGGCACACCCCTTAAACCATGCGGTGTATGATGAACAGAAAAAACGAGTGGTACAAGGGTATGGAATTTTACAACCCAGGATAGCCTCTGATTTCCCAAGGGGTAAAACATCACTCTACTTACGTTTGCAAGGGGATATGAAAGGCATAGACCCATATACCCGGGCTTCCTCTGACGTTTATCAAGACCTGTTCCAGGAGGGCTCTTTTATTGGGAAGGGAATTTATGACTTAGACATATTTGAAAAGGTCGTGGGCCAACTTTTCCCTGAAAATCGAATTCTGAGTCATGATTTAGTAGAGGGCTGCTACACACGATCCGGCTTAGTAAGTGATGTCGTGTTATATGAAAACAACCCATCGAATTATGAGGCTGACATAAAACGGCAGCATCGCTGGATCAGGGGCGATTGGCAAATTGCGGCATGGATATGGCCGTTTGTAACAAATGAAAATGGAAAAATCGTCAGAAACAGGCTTTCTATTTTATCCCGTTGGAAAATAGCAGATAACCTGCGCAGGAGCCTACTCCCTGCTTCTCTTTTGTTAATTTTTGTCCTTGGTTGGTCTGTTTTACCTAAACCCTGGTTTTGGACGCTTGCGGTGACAATAATTATCTTACTGCCGGTAATGGCCGCAGCGTTTCTACAGCTGTTTCGTCGTCCAGAAGATCTAGATCTTAAGGCACATATTTATGAAGTGGGTAATTCCGTTAAGGACGTATTATTGCGCTTCATGTTTGGCATAGCCGTGTTGCCCTATGAAGCCTATCGGTTTACCGATGCGATCATCCGAACTAACTGGCGAATGCTCGTGAGCGGTAAAAAACTTTTGGAATGGACACCATCTGCCACTGCTTCGCGCCAGTCAAAAGACACGCTCTGGTTCATTTACAGAAAGATGTGGATTGGTCCGGTATTGGCCTTTCTTTGTCTTATTCTGTTTCTGTACTCAAATTCACCGGCTTTTTTTGTCTCAATACCCATTCTAATATTATGGTTTATCTCTCCGTCTATTGCCTGGGGTTTAAGTCTGCCTGAAAAAGAGGAAGCACCAGATCTCTCCGAGACGCAAAAGACATTTTTACATAAACTGGCAAGAAAAAATTGGAGCTTTTTCGAACACTTTGTGAATGAAGGAGAAAACTGGCTTCCACCAGACAATTTTCAAAAACACCCGAATCCCGTTATCGCACACCGTACATCACCAACCAATATAGGCCTCGCCTTACTGGCGAATCTCGCCGCCTACGACTTTGGATATATTACTATGACTGAAATGGCCCTGAGATCCAGCTACACGCTCAAGACCTTAGATAAAATGGACCGCTATAGGGGGCACTTTTACAATTGGTATGATACTCGTGACTTATCCATCCTACCACCGGCATACGTATCCTCGGTAGACAGCGGCAACCTCATTGGCCATTTGCTTATTTTGCGACAAGGCATTCTTGGACTGAAATCCAAATCGATTTTTAATACTGAAAGCTACACGGGCATCCGCTCTACGATGGAAATTTTACTGGATTCCATAAAAGATGAGAGCATCACCACGATCAAAAGTATCCTTGACAACGCCATTCTCGAAAAAAATAATTCTCTGTCGGTCATAAAAAGATATTTAGATGATCTGAAAGCCGCCAGCGAAAAAATACCGGAATTCGATGAAAGTACTATAAGCGGCAAGTGGGTATCTAACTTAAAAAAACAAATTGAAAATCTGCGGGGAGATTTATATCAGCAAATCCCATGGCTTAGCCTGTTGCCGGTCCCGCAATCATTCACCAATTTTCCGGAATTGGATTTCAACCATACATTGCTCTCCCTACAGGAAAGTAATAATGGCCTGCAGCAAAAAATCGATCAATATAAAAAGGAGACAAGTGATGTGGAGGAGATAGACTGGCTGGTGAAATTAGAAAGCGCATTAATAACCGGTACAGATTTCATTCCGGAAAAGCTCGTATGGTTTGATGAGCTAGCCGAGCAACTG
>CAZFQV010000123.1:0-2790 GCA_964521175.1 uncultured Sphingobacterium sp. | reverse complement strand
TGGAGCGATTGACTATTGTGGACTATGATTTCCTGATGGATAAAGATACGAGTCATCTTTCAATAGGCTATAATGTAGACGAATTGAGAAGAGACGACAGTTTTTATGATATGCTCGCTTCGGAAGCGAGAATGGGGATTTTTGTTGGTGTTGCGCAGGGGCTGTTACCCCAGGAAAGTTGGTTCTCTTTAGGCCGTCTGCTAACCGATTCAAAAGACGGGCCGGTCCTGCTTTCATGGAGCGGTTCAATGTTTGAGTATTTGATGCCACAATTGGTAATGCCGACCTATGAAAATACCTTGCTCCATGCAACGAATATTGCAATGGTGAAACGGCAGATCGAATACGCCAAGCAGCGAGATGTTCCATGGGGAATTTCAGAGTCGGGCTACAACAGTGTAGATACAAGTCTGAACTATCAATATCAGGCCTTTGGCGTTCCTGGCCTGGGCTTAAAGCGCGGGCTGGAAGAAGATCTGGTTATCGCGCCCTATGCGAGCATGCTTGCTTTAATGGTTGCTCCTAAAAAAGCCGCAATTAATTTAAAGGTCTTATCAGAGCAAGGTTTCGAAGGAGAATTTGGTCTTTACGAGGCAATTGATTATACGAAAACGCGAGTACCCCGTAGCGAAGACCACGTGGTCATTAATTCCTATATGGCTCACCATCAGGGTATGGGATTCCTGTCTTTCGCCTATGTGTTGTTAGACAAGCCAATGCAAAAACGATTTGCTACCGAATTGCGTTTTCAGGCGACACTGCTACTATTACAGGAGCGAATTCCGAAGAAGTCTATTTTTTATGCCCATACAGCTAAGGCTTCTGATATCCATACCACGGAGACTGACGCACAATTAAGAGTTATTAATACCCCAAACACTCCGATACCGGAACTTCAATTGCTGTGTAATGGAAGCTATCAGGTTATGGTGACTAATTCAGGCGGTGGGTTCAGTCGCTGGAAAAACATATCGGTAACCAGATGGCGCGAAGACGTGGTCAAAGACAGTTATGGAATATTTTGCTATATAAAGGATATTAATAGTGGAAATTTCTGGTCGAACACCTATCACCCGACGCTACAACCTGCTAAAAACTATGGTACTATTTTTTCACAGGGTACTATTGAGTTTCACAGGCAGGACTTTGGTTTTGAAACCAAGACCCAAATTGTGGTTTCTCCGGAAGATAACGTGGAAATACGAAAAATCAAAATTACAAACCGATCCCAATCTACGAAGGTTCTGGAAGTGACCAGTTATACCGAGATTGTTCTGGCTACCCAGGCGTCTGATGAGTCGCATCCGGCATTCAGCAACCTATTTGTTCAAACAGAAATACAAGCGGAATATAATGCAATATTTGGTACAAGAAGGGCGCGTTCGAAAGACGAATCGCCGCCTCATTTCTTCCATTTATTGGATGCCTATGGTGCACAGGTGGAAGAAGTTTCCTTTGAAACAGACCGGATGCAATTTATAGGAAGAGGAAGGACTCTGGCGAACCCCCGGGCGATCGATAAAGGAAGACTGGCAGGTAATCAAGGGGCTGTGTTGGATCCTGTCATGGCTACTAAGGTCCGAATTACCGTTAAGCCATATAGCACCGCTACCGTCGACCTGATCTATGGCATTTGCGAAAATCGCAAAGAAACCGAGGCACTCATGCATAAATACCGGGATAAGAATCTAAAAAAACGGGCGTTGGATCTTTCCTGGACGCATAGTCAGGTTTTATTAAGACAGATTAATGCGACGGAAGCAGATGCCCAAATATTTGGGAAATTAGCGGCTTCCGTCATTTATTCCAATCCGGCATTTCGTGCAAGTGAAGCAGTGATTAAAAGTAATTTCAGAGGGCAGTCGGGTCTTTGGAGTCATTCAGTATCTGGCGATCTGCCCATTGTTTTGCTACAGATATATGATCGGGGGAGTATGGACTTAATCACCCAGATGATCAAAGCACACAGTTACTGGCAATTAAAAGGATTGACCGTAGATCTGGTGATATGGAATGAAGATCATGGCTCTTACCGGCATGAGTTACAGGATCAAATATTGGGAATGATCTCGGCTTTAAATATATTAACAGCACATATCCCCGGTAGAATATTTGTAAAGTCTACCGATCAAATATCTTCAGAAGATCGTATACTATTTGAAAGCGTCGCCAAAATAATCATCAGCGATAGCAATGGTCCTTTGTCGGAACAAATTTCCGGTCAGTATAGAGAAGTTGGCTCAGCCCCTTTATTGGAAGTTACCTCACAAACGCCAAGAGAAATTCGTATCGAAAATGTGATGATGCCAAAAGATCTGAAATATTTCAACGGAACGGGAGGATTTACAGCGGATGGCAAAGAGTACAAGATCAACATTGACGATAAGGCAGGCACACCGGCGCCCTGGGTAAACATTATAGCGAACCCCACTATTGGAACAGTTGTTTCTGAGAGCGGCTCTGCCTACACCTGGGCGGTGAATGCGCATGAATATCGCATAACGCCATGGCATAATGACCCGGTGACTGACATGAGCGGCGAGGCATTCTATCTTCGCGATGAAGAGTCGGGTTTATTCTGGTCACCAGCGCCGTTTCCTGTGAAAAGCAAATCAAACTATATCACTACACATGGATTTGGTTACACCAGCTATGAGCACATAGAAAACGGCATATCTTCCAAAATGAAAGTTTTTGTAGATAAGGATGCCCCTGTGAAGTTTGTCGTGCTTACCCTAAAAAATAAAACCGATCGATTACGAAAGCTTTCCGCTACGGGATACCTGGAAA
>CAZFQV010000122.1:0-6836 GCA_964521175.1 uncultured Sphingobacterium sp. | reverse complement strand
ATTTATAGCGGCCGGTTTAATATTTCTGCCGGACTTTCTTGTTGCCGCAAGCCAGCCAAACAATTCGACTGATTCAAAGAGGGCCTCCAACTCAGAGACTTTTCAAATTGTGCTACCGAATGGCGCCGGCACCGTAGAAAAGGAGGCGGCCGCACAGCTTCAACATTATTTATCTGCAATTTCCGGGCTTGCAATTCCTCTCATCGCAGAAAGCAATACACCGGCAGGGAATGGGATTTATATCGGACAAACAGTTTATGCGAAAGCACAAAACATCGATTTTGATCGCTTGAATGATGATGCTTATATTATCAGGACTATAAATAATAATCTGATCATTGCCGGTGGTGCCAGGAATGGGGTATTATACGGCGTTTATGATTTACTCGAAGGCCTGGGCTGCCGAAAATATGCACCTGACTACACCTATATCCCCGAAAGAAAGGATATCACCTTAAAAGGAATCGATAGGGTATTTGATCCGGCGGTCACCTACCGGACAACTTCCTACGGTCAGATGGGCGGACAGGACTACTCAGATTGGCATAAGCTTTCATCGAGAAGCGACTGGGGTTTATTCGTCCATACCTTCGGCACTCTAATCCCTGCAAGGGAATATGGCCGGAGTCATCCCGAATATTATTCGTTGATCAATGGCAAAAGACAACCGACTACCCAGTTGTGTCTGTCAAACCCCGAAGTAGCGGAATTGCTAATTAGTCAACTGAAAAAGAGAACTGCCGCAAACCCTACGGCCACCTATTGGTCGGTTAGTCAGGATGATAATGACCAATATTGCCGCTGTGATGCCTGTACTGCCCTCAATGAAAAATATGGGAACGTGCCGAGTGGTTCTATCATTTATTTTGTCAATAAAATAGCGAAAGCATTTCCGGACAAAATTATTTCCACGCTAGCCTATTGGTATTCCCGGAAAGCTCCTAAAAATATAGCGATCGAGCCCAATGTAAATATTATGCTTTGCAATATTGAGAGCAGGAGACAGGCTCCTGTTTTCGAAACGGATCCTGCTTTCTCTAATGATCTTAAGGACTGGGGAGCCTTGACCAATGATATTCTGATATGGGATTACAATATCCAGTTTACCAATTTCTTCGCGCCTTTTCCTAACCTCCATACCATAAAACCGAATATCAGATTTTACACAGACAATCACGTCAATGCTTTGTTCATGCAGGCAAATAATGAACCGGCGGCAGAAATGGCCTTACTGCGTTCATATCTAATCAGCAAGTTGATGTGGCAGCCGGATGCGGATGAGAATGAAGTAATCAATGACTTCCTGAATGGGTATTACGGCGCTGCCGGATCCTATATTCGACGGTATATCGACACCATGCAACAATCTTTACTGAAGAGTGGTATGCAGCTGAATATCTTCGGTGACCCGATTGATGCTAAAGAAGCTTTTCTATCGGCTCCTATGATGGTGGAATACACCGGGCTATTCGATGCTGCGGAAAAGGCAGTAAGTGGTGATGCCGAATTACTGAGAAGGGTACAGGTAGCCAGGCTTCCTATTATGTATGCTGCGATTCAGATCGGCCGGACGGAAATCGACACGGACCGCAGTATGTACCAACACAGTGCTAGGGGTACGGTAGTCGCAAAACCCCTAATGCAAGCCCTGGTAAATCAGTTTGTGGATGGCTGCCGGCGGGAGAAAGTTCGGCTGGTAAGAGAGCGGAGTGGCAGTCCCGATCATTTCCTGGCCGCATACAAGCGCATCTTCACGAATATGGAGGAGACGGACAAGACCAAATCATTCGGAAAGCAAGTGATACCGATAACTTCAGCCGACCCTAAGTCTAAGAGTGTGGATCATCTTACTGATGGGGTTTTCGCTTCTTATGAGTCATGGCAATCAGCCGATGCTAACTGGGTGTTTTATACCGGCGAGCATATGGATTTTGTTCTCGATCTCGGGGAAGTTATGCCGCTCAAGTCTATAAATATGGACTTCCTTAATCCGCAGGCACAGCCCGACTGGCATCTGATGGCCTTGCCGCGCTATCTGACTTATGAATTCTCCACTGATGGTGAAAAGTATGGGAATCCGACGCGTATTGATAACCCACATAATCCTAATCCCGTCGAAAATCCAGGGATAAGCAAGATCTCAATTCAGCCTTTTCAAGCGAATCTGAATGCAGGAACGAAAGCCCGCTATATCAGGGTGCATGCAGAGAGCCTGCTGAAGACGCCATCCTGGCATATCCGATCGGGACAGCCAATCTCTATTTATTCAGATCAAATTGTGGTGAGATAACGCGCACACAGCGGGAAAGTGGTCATCCGGTATTCGGTTGTCAGCCCGAGGAATAGGAGGCTGTCCCCCGGCGGCAGACCATCCTCTGAAGTAGCTCCATCGTGTAATTGAACCGACGGGGAATGTGCAACAGACCGGTGGTAGCGGTATTCTCAGGTTTGCTGTCATGAAGCAAAGAACCTGCGGATCATTTGGCTATGACAATGTGAAAACGAGGCTGTCTTTGTTATATCCCGGCCGGTATCATTTAAAGGTTGAAACAGGAGAAAATTTCTATAAGGTAATTCGCTGACGCTCTGTAGCTTACATGATCTAAAGAACAGCCGGTCTTCGCTTAAAGCTTCGGCGGGCGAAGAGGGAGCTAGAGAGATCTCAGTCAGGTACTTCACGCACTTTTAAACGGGTTAAAGACTAATTTTAAAAAATTAGCGCCAACCTAATCCGGGCGCCACGTATTCTAAAATAGAAGACAGTACATGTACGTTGTAATCTACTCCCAATGTATTGGGTATGGTCAAAAGGAGTGTATCCGCTTCCTGAATAGCCTCGTCGTCAGCCAATTCTTTTATGAGCTGATCTGGTTCAGCAGCATAGCTTCTTCCGAAAATAGCACGTTTATTCTGTTCAATTATTCCGATTTTATCGAATCGGTTGGCTTCCTGGCCAAAGAGATATCTATCCTGGTCGTTTACCAAGGCGAAAATAGACCGGCTCACCGACACCCTCGGTTCACGCTGATGCCCTGCGTTTTTCCACGCTTCCTTGTACAACCTGATCTGCTCGGCTTGTTGTACATGGAAAGGCTTTCCGCCTTCATCGTACTTCAGGGTAGAACTTTGAAGGAACATTCCGTGTTCGGCCGCCCAAACAGCCGTAGCATTAGAAGCGGCTCCCCACCAGATACGTTCCCGTAATCCTTCCGAATGTGGTTCCAAACGGAGCAAGCCTGGCGGGTTCGGAAACATTGGGTACGGATTAGGCTGAGCGAATCCGACACCTTTTAGCTTATCCAAAAAATCCAATGCTTTATGGCGTCCCATATCTGCATCGGTCTCTCCTTCTGCCGGTTCATATCCAAAATAGCGCCACCCATCGATTACTTGTTCCGGCGAGCCTCTGCTGATCCCCAACTGCAAGCGACCCTCCGAAATTAAATCGGCAGCTCCGGCATCTTCTACCATATACAATGGATTTTCATAACGCATATCAATTACACCTGTTCCGATCTCTATTTTGCTTGTTTTGGCGCCAATAGCTGAAAGCAAAGGAAATGGAGATGCTAACTGAGCTGCAAAATGATGTACCCGGAAATAGGCACCATCTAGGCCAATTTCTTCGGCGGCAACGGCCAGATCAATAGACTGAAGCAAGGTATCACTTGCTGTTTGGGTTTTATATGCAGGATGTTCAGACCAATGTCCAAACGATAGAAATCCTATTTTTTTCATAAATCTGTTTTTCTTCTGTCACCCAAATATAATTCAATTCTTTATTGTCCACCTGGCATTTGACGAATGCGGGTAAATATCCGCATGATCTGGATCTTCACCGCTATGGCCCGATCGCTTGACAGTACCCCGCAAGCATAGCCAGACCTTCTTCAGTAAACGCATTCGGGGTCTGCCGTCTGCCATCCCAACTTGATATTCCATTTTGGAAGAGCAAGTTTTTAAACTCTTCGCCGGTAAGTCTAAACATGAAGTCCGGGGGAAAACGCTTGATGTTCCTTGCGACTGCCTTGTTCAGGTTTACCGGTTGTTACCTGGTATAATTCTACCAGATCTTCATCCAACATCACTTTCTGACCGCGGATATAATAAATCTGGTTCATTATTATTTCATCGGGAATTATCAGTTCTTTAGTCATTTTAGCATGTTTAAACTTAATATTAGCGCATTAAACCTGATGTCGCAACTTGTGGCATCAAGTTGGCAAATGGTTTATTTAACGTAACGGCAAATTTCTCTCTTAATAATGCCATATTAGCTTCTCTCTTAATATCGAGTATCTTGGCGTAATGCTGCGTAGTCTTGATATTAGTATGGCCTAACACCCTTAAGGGTGCCGGTAATAATGGTACACGATTAATTAACAAAGGGATGTCTTGTGATCCTTCGATGTTGAAGCTCCTTAGGAGGAGATTTTACCTCCGCTGTGCTGTTATCAGTAAAAAGATTACAATGAGCCCCCTAAACCAAAATAATATCATCTTCATTTAGCTCATCATTTAACAGGGGGTGGCCATGGTCGACGGTTTTGATATCTAGTTTTTTACCCTGCGCTTCAGCATCTTCCAGTAATGGGTATAACTTATAAAAAATATTTGACCAGATCGTCCTTAAGGTTTCAACATATCGATCCTCTTCGCTCCCTGAGTAGTCGCGTTTACTGATGTATAGCTCGAATAGTTCCTGCCCCGTCATATGTGTAAATTTAACCAAACTTAACAGAAATGATGCTCCCTGTATTATCCAAAAATTTTAAGGCGGGTGCTTAAAAATGAATTATCGGCAGTCTTTCATTTTTTACACCCTCACTAATCGCATCAGTGGTTCAAAAGAGTATAAAGCTGCTCTTCGCCCTGACGCTTCTTCTTTTACAACCAAATAATCATTTTCCACAAGTTTTTTGATAATTAAAACAGCCGTAGCATTGGGTATTTTGGTACTACTTACAAATTTGTTATTTCTAAAAACAGGATTGGTAAAGATGTAATCTACAATTTCCATATTCCATTTAGAAGAAAGCAAATCAGAAAATTCCATTTTTGTTTGTTCATACAAATCTTTGATACGTTCTGCTATTTGTAAATTTTTGATTGCTTGGCTTTCTACAGCGGTCAAGAAAAATTTTATCCATACATCCCAATTATTTTTATCAGAAACTTCCCGCATTTGTTCAATGTATTCATCTTTGTTTTCTTCAAAATAACCACTAATATAAAAATGCGGCTGAGACAATATTTTTTCTCTCCATAAATTGAGTGTAATGAGCATTCTTCCTATTCTGCCATTGCCATCTTGAAATGGATGAAGTGCCTCAAACTCGAGATGCATTAAAGCAGTTTTAATAAGAGGCGGAATATCTGAATTTTCTAAAAAAGAAAATAAGTTATCCAAACCTTCTTCTAATTTTTCTGGATTAATGGGAATAAATTGGATTTCTTTTTTGCGTTTATCTGCTAAATAATTCTGTTCTTTTTTGAATTCTCCTGGCGATTTACTTGCTCCTCTTCCAAGATACAACAATTGCTGATGCATTTGTTTGATAAAATTGATAGAAAAAGGATAGCCACTTTCTAAAGCATCCTGTGCATTCTTTAATGCTCTTTGATACAAAATAGTCTCAATAATATCAGATTTTACAGTAGTATTTTCGGTGCCTTCATGATCTGCTTCATATTGCAAGATTTCATCCATGGTACTAACCGTGCCTTCTATACGAGAAGATATTACCGCTTCCTGATTACGTAAAGGAGCCAGCAAAATTTCGGTGTTATGTAAGTTTTTCAGCATCTGGTCAAACCTTGCCAAAGCATCGGTAGCACTCACCAGTTCTTTGATAAACTGTACATAATCTACCTTTTCTGGAGGGAATTTTCCATAGTGATAGCGTACAGCATTGCTCAAATTATACTCCATAATCCTATTGATTTATTGACTACAAAAATAAGAGAATTTTATAGCACAAAGGTGTTTGATTACAAAAAATCACTTTTTTTTGAATACAAATGATTTTGATGTCAGAAATTGTAAACAATTTAATTTGATTAGAAAATACCACTAAAAATTGTAATCAAACTTATTTGTTTACAAAACATCAATTAAAATTGTAAACAAATATTTTATCCTGAAAAATAATTCGCTGAAATATTATTCTCAGACAACCATTCTGAAAGCACATCAAAACAATCTGCTCTGTCTTTCAGCATACTTACTAAGTGATCAAACATTTCTTCTTGCGGCACTTGTAACGCTTTCGCTACAGATTGCAAATGCGTGGTGGTTAAACTTCTTTCATATTCAAAATCTGGGGCAAGATCTTGCAAATCTATACGAAGAATTCCTCCAGATTCCGCTAGCCATACTTTGCGTACCGACCCCTTATTAGTTGGACAATATTTGTGAATTAGTTGTGTAATAGTTGTTCGAATAGTTCCTGCCCCGTCATATGTGTAAATTTAACCAAACTTAACAGAAATGATGCTCCCTGTATTATCCAAAAATTTTAAGGCGGGTGCTTAAAAATGAATTATCGGCAGTTGCTACGCGCGCACGGCTGGCAAACCCGACACCATAAAAGGAAGTTCTAGCGTAACTTGACTAAAAGGCCATTTGTATAAAATCAGCAACATTGCCTTCAAATAGTATTCACTTTGATATTCCTGCATTATTCCAAGTATAAAAAAGCCACCACAGTATGTAAGAGGCTCTATTTTTAATTTTGTTGCGGAGAGGGGTGGATTACCTCCGCTGTGCTGGGGTGATCCCTTTTGGGGGAGCGTCTCAGTTCTGGTTCATGGTTAAACTATATACTATTTCGGGT
>CAZFQV010000121.1:0-6848 GCA_964521175.1 uncultured Sphingobacterium sp. | reverse complement strand
GAGAAACTAAATGAAGTTCAGGAGAGCATACCCGCTAATTTAGGAAAACCGGAAATGGCACCAGTAACTACTGGCTTAGGTGAAATCTACCAATATATGATTCATCCTAAAAAAGGCAGTGAAGATAAGTATACAGCTATGGATCTTCGGACCCTTCAGGATTGGATCGTCTCGCGTCAATTATATGGTATTCCTGGAGTCGCTGAAATAACAGGCTTTGGGGGTATAACCAAACAATATGAGGTTGCCATTGATCCTGCCCGATTAAAGGCGTTCAATATTTCCGTTCCTGACATTTTCAACGCTCTTGAAAAAAATAATCAAAACACAGGAGGAGCCTATATCGATAAAAAACCGAATGCCTATTTTATTAGAGGTGTCGGACTGATGACTTCTATGGCAGACATCGAAAATACGGTAGTTAAACGATCTGTAAACGGCATCCCGGTGCTGATTAAAAATGTGGCTTCTGTACAGTTAGGATCGCCACCGCGATACGGCGCTCTTACTTATAATGGAGAAAAGGAAGTCGTAGGTGGTATCGTATTGATGACAAAGGGAGCTAACAGCGCCGAAGTTGCCGGAAGAGTAAAGGATCGGATGATCACGATTCAGAAATCACTTCCTGCTGATATAATTGTGGAGCCGTTCCTTGACAGGACGAACTTAATAGACAGGGCAATCTCAACTGTAGAAAGAAATCTAATTGAGGGAGCGTTGATTGTGATTTTTGTTCTGGTACTTTTCCTTGGTAACTGGAGAGCAGGGTTTGTTGTTGCCTCTGCCATACCTCTTTCCCTACTTTTTGCGCTTGCCATGATGAATCTTTTTGGCATTTCAGCCAACCTGATGTCATTAGGGGCTATCGACTTTGGATTAATCGTCGATGGAGCAGTTATTATAGTGGAAGCAACGATGCTCCATCTGGCCCTTAAGAAAAGTAGCGGCAGGTTTACTCAGCAGGAAATGGACGAAGAGGTTTATCAATCCGCATCAAAAATCCGAAATAGTGCAGCTTTTGGAGAGATAATTATCCTCATTGTCTATATACCTATCCTCACGCTTACAGGAGTCGAAGGAAAAATGTTCAGGCCTATGGCTCAGACTGTAGGATTTGCGATTCTTGGGGCATTGATCTTGTCCCTGACTTATATTCCAATGATGTCGGCATTATTTCTATCAAAAAACGCGACCCATAAAAGGAATATATCTGAGCGGATGATGGATTTTTTCCATTCTAAATACGAGCCTGTTTTGAAAGCGGCTATTCGACTCAAGTATGTAGTTATTGGGGCGGCTTTAGCCTTGATGTTAATTACTATTGTGATATTCAGCCGAATGGGCGGCGAGTTTATTCCGCAGTTGGAAGAGGGTGATTATGCGATAGAATTTGTTCTTCCTCAGGGAACTTCGCTTTCTCAAACCACCGAAACGGTTTTGAAAGCTGAAAAAATGCTCCTTAAATATCCGGAAGTTAAAATGGTCGTGGGTAAAACAGGGAGCGCTGATGTGGCGACCGATCCGATGCCTCCCGAAGCGACCGATCTGATGGTGATTTTGAACGATAAAAAGGAATGGACCACCACAGATGATTTCTATGAGCTGGCTGAAATGATGGGTGAAACGCTTGCAGATATTCCTGGTGTCATTGCAGAACCAAGTCAGCCAATACAGATGCGTTTTAATGAACTGATGACAGGTATTCGCCAGGATGTCGCAGTGAAAATTTTCGGAGAGAATTTAGATACGTTAAATTCCCTGGCTACCGAGGTAGCCAATGCAATAAGACCAATTGAAGGGATTACGCAACCCCAGGTTGAACGGGCAAGTGGTTTGCCTCAAATTACTATCCGCTATGACCGTGCCCGAATGGCTGGTTATGGTATGAATATCGAAGATGTCAATCAAATCATCAGTACTGCCTTTGCGGGTGGTGTGGCCGGAGCAATTTACGAGAATGAAAGGCGATTTGACCTGGTAGTAAGGCTGGACAGCACATACCGTAACTCTATTGAAAACGTTAGCGACCTATTTATTCCTACTCCCGATGGAAATCAGGTTCCGTTATCGCAAGTAGCAACAGTTGCTTATGAAACCGGGCCTGCACAAATTAGCCGTGAAGATGGTCGAAGAACTATGGCTGTAAGCTTTAATGTGAATGACCGCGACGTCGAAAGTGTAGTGGAGGATGTCCAGTCCACATTGGATGCCAAAGTGAAACTACCTCCCGGATATTACTTCACTTATGGAGGTACATTCGAAAATCTGCAGAAAGCTTCCAAACGCTTAATGATTGCTGTACCCGGCGCTCTTCTGTTAATTTTCATCCTGCTCTATTTTACATTCAAATCTTTTAAGCAGGCTGCCCTAGTATTTACAGCTATCCCAATGTCCGCTATTGGAGGAGTTTTTGCGTTACTAATTCGGGGAATGCCTTTTAGTATTTCTGCCGGAGTTGGATTTATTGCGCTCTTTGGAGTAGCAGTACTTAATGGTATTGTGTTGATAGGTACTTTTAATCAACTTGCTAAAGAAGGGATAACTAATATTAGAGACCGGATATTTCTTGGAACTAAAGAACGGTTACGACCTGTATTAATGACAGCTACTGTAGCCTCCCTGGGTTTCTTACCCATGGCCTTATCCTCAAGTGCCGGAGCCGAAGTCCAAAAGCCACTTGCAACCGTGGTGATCGGTGGATTGATTACTGCTACAATTCTAACATTGATTTTATTACCTCTTTTATATATGATATTTAACAAGCCGCTTTCCAATCGTAAAAAAGTATTGCCAAAAGCATTCTTAGTGATGGCGCTTATGTTAGGAAGTCAGATCGCTGAAGCTCAAAGTAAGAACCCTTCTACTCCTATCTCCCTTGATGCAGCCTATAGTATGGCAATACAAAATAACCTCCAGCTTAAGGGCTCGGGAATTCAACTTGAACAAAGCCGCACTATGGCTAAAACAGGATTTGATATTCCCCGGACAGGACTGTTTGTTGAAAATGAGGACCTATCGCCGCTTGACTCAAAGGGAGTTTTAAAGATTGGGCTGAGTCAGAGCATTGATTGGCCTGGATTATATTCTGCCAGGAAAGACCTTCTAAAACAGCAGGTGACTTCGGTAGAACTAGCCGGGCAGATAAAAGCAGCCGAGATTAAAAGAGATCTTGAAAAGATCTATTACAACTTGTGGTACTTACAGAATAAGCAGCAACTCTGGAGGAGATTAGACAGTCTTTATTCTTCTTTTGCTGATGCCGCTATCCTCAGAGTGCGGACTGGAGAAAGTGCAGGTCTTGACAGCATTTCAGCACAGGCCAAATCAAAGGAAACGAAACTCCAGTTGAAAATACTTGACAGAGATATCCAAACCGGACAGGAACAATTAAAAAGGCTTCTAAACACTGATAAGGCATATCTTCCTGAATCGACTGTATTACCGAAGATCAACATCATTAGTAATACCACCGATTTTACCGAGCATCCTGAAATCAAATGGCAGCAAAATAACGTGGCTCTTGCAGATGCTGAAATACAGCTAAGCAAGCAGAAAGGAATGCCATCTTTTGAAGGGCGATTCTTTTCACAGCGTCTTTATGGGGTTAGCCCAGGGTTCTCCGGCTTTTCGGTTAGCATGGGTATTCCAGTTTTTGGCAGAAGCATTTATAAGAATACCATTAAGGCGGCTGAATTAGAAAAAGATTATCAGCAATCAGTAACAGACTATAGTATTTTATCAATTAACTCAGTATACCTGCAAGCAATGCAACAATTGGAGAAAAACAATGAGCTGATAAACTATTATCAACAGACCGGTCTGACTCAAGCTGAAGCTATCATTAAGGCCGCCAACCTGTCTTATCGATCCGGAGAAATCAGTTTTTCTGAACTTTCACAATTCCTGACCCAGGCGATCGATATCCAAAGAAACTACCTGGACGTGCTGAATGACTATAACCAATCAGCCATACAACTGAACTATTTTATAAAACGAAATTAAACGAAACGATGAAACCATACGTGATATTTTTAAGTCTTGCCTTATTCGCAGCTTCCTGCGGCAGCCCCGCAGTAGTTACGGAAGAAGGAGAAGAGCATGAGGAGAGCGAAAGCTCCATAGTGTCCATTACCCAGCCACAAATAGAAACTGCTGATATAATCATCGGCAGTGTAGAAATGAAGAATCTAAAAACTTCTATTAAAGCCAATGGAACGCTGACAGTTCCTAATCAAAATAAGGCTTTGGTAACTTCTGTAAGTAATGGAGTAATTAAGACACTCCTAGTTCAACCCGGCACCTATGTAAATCAGGGCCAGACTATAGCAACCATCATTAATCCCGATGCCGCTCTAATACAGCAACAGCTCCAGGCCACTAATGCACAAATAAAGCTTTCTGAATTGGAGTATGCCCGTCAGAAGGAACTGGTGAGCGGCAATGCCGCGCCATTGAAGAATGTTCAGCGGGTTGAAGCGGAGCTGGCCACACTACGGTCAACTAAAAACTCACTTCAAAAACAACTCGCCGCACTAGGGATTTCAGCAACGCAGGTTAACAGGGGTAATATCGTCACTACTATTGCAGTACGAGCACAAATAAGCGGAACCATCAGTGAAGTTTCTGCCCAAATCGGATCGAATGTGGACGCTTCTACTCCAATTGCTCAAATCGTAAACAACTCAAGATTACACCTTGATCTGTTTGTTTATGAAAAGGATCTGCCAAGACTCAGTGCAAACCAGACAATACATTTTACACTAACTAATAATCCAGGTAAAGAGTACGATGCTGATATCTACTCTATAGGTACAGCTTTTGCTAATGAGACGAAAACAATTCCGGTACATGCGGTTGTAAAAGGGGATAAAACAGGTTTGATAGAAGGGATGAATATTACTGCTGTGATCAGCGTGGGTGCAGCGGTGGTGAGTGCGGTACCGTCATCTGCTATTGTAAGCTCTGGAGGACAGGACTTTATTTTTATAGTAACCGATCAAAAGCCTGAAGAGCATGCAGATGGTGAGGAAAAGAAAAGTGACAAGCCTGACGCTGGTGAGCCAGAATTGTATTTCGAAAGAGTACCGGTTCAAAAAGGCGTGTCTGATATTGGATATACTGAGATCATTCCTGTTAAAGAATTACCTAAGAATGCTAAAATAGTAACTAAGGGAGCCTTTTTTATCTTGGCCAAAATGACAAATACAGGGCACCACTAGTGGCAGCTAATTTGCCCTTGTTAATAATGAACTATGTGAAAATCATTCCAACCCCATATTTTAAACACTTATATATTATTCATGAAAACAACTAAAAGACACACGGAATGCTGTAGCACTGATGACGAGAAAAAGATAGACGATTCTAAGGATGAATTAGTCGAACACTCAGACGGGGATGGTCACGAGCACGGCGTTGAGAAAACTGGTTGGAGATCTCACTGGGATCTATTACTTTCTCTGGTAATACTTATTTTCATGTTAACCCTGGAATATGGGTTTGATATTGTATTCAACAACGCGATCAATTTAATCGTCTACGGTCTGGCTTATTTACTTGCCGGCTGGAAGGTCCTGGACCTTGCTTTCAGAAAGCTGAAACGCTTTGATATTTTCAACGAGTTCTTTCTGATGAGCGTGGCAACAATAGGTGCCTTTCTGATTGGTGAGTATAGCGAGGGTGTTGCAGTTATGGTATTTTATGCCATTGGCGAATGGTTCCAGGACTCGGCTGTTAACCGTGCGAAGCGGAGTATAAAAGCATTGCTGGATGTTCGGCCGGATGAGGTAACTGTTATAAGGGACGGCGTTGAACAGCGTGTTGATCCAGCAACCGTAGCGTTGAACGAAACGATTCAAATAAAGCCAGGCGAAAAAGTAGCCCTGGATGGACAGTTGATTTCAGAAAATGCATCTTTTAATACTGCAGCCCTCACGGGCGAGAGCAAGCCCGATACAAAATATGCTAAAGAGCCGATACTTGCGGGAATGATCAATCTTAATACCGTCGCGGAAGTTAAAGTTACGGCATTGTTCAGAGACAGCAAACTAAGTAAGATCCTTGAAATGGTTCAGGATGCTACGGCCAGAAAGTCGCAGACCCAATTATTTATCTCAAAATTTGCAAAAGTTTACACTCCCATAGTGTTTTTCCTGGCCGTGCTGGTGTGCTTTCTGCCTTATTTTTTTGTGGACGATTATGATTTTAACACCTGGTTCTATAGGTCACTTGTCTTTCTTGTGATCAGCTGTCCATGTGCACTGGTGGTATCAATCCCTCTGGGATATTTTGGAGGAATCGGACTCGCTTCCAGGAACGGTATTTTATTTAAAGGAGGAAATTTTCTCGACGTAATGACTAAAATTAACGCCGTGGTGATGGATAAGACGGGCACCTTAACCAAAGGTGTTTTTAAAGTTCAGGAAGTTGTTTCTAAAGATATAGCGGAAAAGGAACTGGTAAGGTTCGCGGCTATTCTTGAGAAAAATTCAACCCATCCGGTAGCTAAGGCAGTGGTGGACTATGCCGGGAAAACAGGCAGCACAAAAGCCGAAAAGGTAGAAGAGATAGCTGGCCATGGTTTAAAAGGAATGATTGATGGGAAAGAAATTCTTGCCGGTAACCTTAAGCTTTTAAGGAAATTTTCAATCAGCTTCCCGGCCGAAGTGGAGAAGGTTGTGGACACAATTGTTGTCATTGCAATAGACAAAGCTTACGCAGGGTATATTACCATAGCAGACGAAATTAAAGAAGATGCAGCCCAGGCAATAAAGGACATGCATAGTCTCAACATTAAAACGGTTATGTTATATGGGGATAAACAAAGCGTGGTCGACCAGGTTGCAAAA
>CAZFQV010000120.1:0-6855 GCA_964521175.1 uncultured Sphingobacterium sp. | reverse complement strand
CACGTACTTTTGACATTGATCCTGCAGGGAATTGTAGCGTGCTGACAAATTAGCTCAGCACAATATTGTCATTTTTAAACGGGATCAAAAAACCGGCTTATTAACGCCGACAGGTCAATAGATTGAAATAAACAGGCCCTCTTGTGTGAAATTTGTAAGGATAGATTGATCCGCTAATTAGTCGCCATCGTAGCAATTAATTCATATTCACCTGAATCCTATCCATTGTTACCAAAATTCCGGCCTGATGTTACTCCCGCGCAGCCGGCAATCCAGGCAATCAGCGTTAGCTATATTGTAACCCAGTATAATTTCCTCTCCGGTAGGGTCGGGATAGTCGGCAACAAGATGGTCTGCAATCATTATCGCATCGGTGCTCAATTCACGCCTGAGGTCAATCAGCGAGTTTTGCACATAACTTGTCTGACAAACGCGGGAACTGTTCCAATTTCCGGCCTCCTCGCTGCTTATAAAGATCCGCTGGCTTGAGGAAACGGAACAATCTATAAATCCGACAACTATTTCACCGGGATCCGTGGTACAGGTGATATTACCCCTCACCAGCGAAGGCTGCGGGTCGAAGACACTGCCCATTTTCTCCGTGTTTTTTTTCACTATCTCGTAAAACTCATAGGCCTCCTTGCTTATCGCATATTGCGAAACTAACATACTGTACCGTACGGTAAGTTTTTCAGAGCCATTCGGTATTTTCACTAAAGAAAAACCCTTAACCATGTCCTCAGACTGCGCTGTTGTATTTGCTGTCAGGATATTTTCTGATCTTAAAGTTGCCCAGCATCGGTATGCATTTTCCCGCTCCTCCGGAGTTCGTCTTCTGAGACTGAAGCGGGGTGTCCTGCTTTCTACCACCCACAGTGATTTCAGGGCTGAATTAATCTCCCATGTTTCCTCAGTTAACCATTGATAATAAAGTGAAGTATTGGAAGGATCTGCTGTACTTGCTGTTATCTGTACCCCCTCAGCATTCTGGCTCCAGGAAACTGTTACCGCCGAGGTTACTTTTACTGCTGCAAAGGTCGATAGATACTCTTTACCGGCCGTGGTTTTAATTCTTAACCTGTACCTGCGGTCTTGCGGAAGCACATTGGAGGCTGATGTGTAAACTCCTCCCCCGCGATCGGTTAAAGCGAATCTGGCGTTGTTATCGCTTTCAATTTCAACCGTTGCACCGGTTTCAAATTGTTTGATTTCCTCTTCTGACAAGGGCCTTGTCCGGGAAAGCTGGATGGTTGTAACTCCACTGGCATTGATCATCCCCTCAACTACCAGGTAGCTGACCACACCGTTTCCCAGAGTCGGATCATAAGGTTCGCGGCAGCCCAGAAGCAGGGTAATGATCATGAGTAAAAAGATATTTTGTTTTTGCATCGGTATATTCTTCGTTTATAAGCCGTCATTAATTTAGACCTTTTTTTCAATTAACAATCACAGCAGGCTCCATTCCTTTAAGCGAGCTGTAGGTTTCATAACCGGAAAGATCTCAGATCCCCGCCCCTATAAAAAACATTAACCCGCTTTTTCTCGGAGTATCCTGCCGGAATACGGAAACCGATTGAACCCCTAACAGCAGATTGATAGCGGGGGAGAGCTTTATGCCGCTGTATCCGAGATCTATTCCTGCCGCTGAATACCCGGGATTATTAAATAGGCTGTTCCTGTCCCATAATAATACTGCTGCGCTGAAGTCTGATCTCTGGAACAGGATCCTGAAACGATTGGTCCAGTTGGGTCTGTGAGTGTACACAAGATTCTGGAAAACAGCATCGTTGCTGATTATTAGCGAGGGCGCGATCCTGTAAACTATTGCCAGGTTGGTTAGGATATCCGAGGTCTTATCGGCAATAGAACCGTCCTGATTCAGCTGGGTGCCGATCTGAGGACTTACCATCAGCTTTTTACTGATATTAATATTTTTATACAATACGATCAGTGCATAATCCATGGCCAGGCTCTTACCTGTCAGGTCAAATGATTTGAAAAGCATTCCTCCCCAGCCATTATTAGCATAAGTTAACTTTGTGTCAAAAGCAGGATGATGGTTTGCAACTACCCCGGTAAAAAAGAACATGCTCCCGGTATTAAACTTGTTAACTATATTCCATTTACCGGATTTCTTTTTAATACGCATCGTATCGGAAGAATGCCCGGGGACAGTATCTGTAAAGGAAATATGTTCGGCGGCTCGTGTAAAAGGCGCGGATGAGAGGAATAACAGAAAAATGGAAGTTAATCTCAGACGATTGTTAATCACGATTAAATATAACTTTTATTCCCTGTTTGCTCTTATCGCTGAATAAAAATTAAATATAGTTAGAAGAAATTATGATGGCGGTATTTTTTATGAATACTCTTAAATTGCCACCGGACTTTTGGAATTAATCAATGTACGGGTTACCCAATTGTGTCAAAGCAGAGTTTTTCAGATCAAACTTTGACAGACTTGCAGGGACTAAGTGCTTAAGGAGCAGATTATTGCCGGAATTTCGGAAGAGGAGATCAGGAAAGCTGGGAGCCTAAGATTTCGGCCGGAGCAAGCCGCCGCTTCCCCTTGAAGAGCTATTCTTTCAGCATCTTCGTCCCGCGGGGATATTTATAGAGAAACCGGTAAAAATCGTTGCCGACCTCATCGACCAGGTTTTGCTGGTACTCAATAAGTGTTTCCATGTCAATATTTGACTTGTAATGAAGTCAAAGCTATGTATTATTTGACTTGCATCGAAGTCAAATAATACATAACTGATTTTGCACCAAGCCGTATATTAAATATTAAGGCGCAGTTTAGCGCTCCTTTAAAATACCCGGTCAATTTATAAACTACTCTCGTTTCCTCACATCCACCTTTAACTCCTTATAACCCGATTTTTCCGTCAGGATATTTCGCTTCAACGAACACCGATTGGGGTCCTGTATTGTCGCCATTGTAAAAGGAGACAGACACGCTCCCAGGCCATCGGTCCTTATCTGCGGCTGCCAGTGTGCATTTTATTGAGCCGTAGTCGTTTTTCTTACCGCTGCCACTTCCTGTGCGGTTATAGCGCTTGAACTATTGCCGAAACTGCTCCGGATATAAGTAAGCACCTCGGCTATTTCTTTATCGTTTAAGAAGGATGCATGTGCCGGCATCACATCATTATAAGGCACGCCCTTCACCTGGATGGGCCCGCTAAGTCCGTTTAATACCGTACCGATCAGCCTGGTTT
Source organism: uncultured Sphingobacterium sp. (assembly GCA_964521175.1). Classification (GTDB taxonomy): domain Bacteria; phylum Bacteroidota; class Bacteroidia; order Sphingobacteriales; family Sphingobacteriaceae; genus Daejeonella. The sequence goes on along the minus strand of CAZFQV010000120.1, from coordinate 3,634 downwards.
TATCCCCGGTCACCCATTCCGATCCCGCTAATGGCGGGAAGCGTGCTCCATCGCCATTTCCATCGGTTTGATGACAGGCACGGCAATAGATGTTATACACCAACGAGGCACTTACCGCCTGGTTTTTGCGGTCAAGGTTATCATTCATTTCATCCGGCGTTCTGATGTTTGAGGCGGTCTCCTTCCGTTTGGCCATTGCCGCCAGCTGATCAGGGCCGAAAGCGTCTTTGTCGCCTTTATACATCACCCGCCAGATCTTTCCCTTTTGGGTCTCGCTGATATAGATGGAGCCATCCGGGCCTTCGGCAAGACCCATTGGCCGGTATTTAGCATCGTTAGTGATGGCTATCGGGTCTACCCCGGCAAAGCCATCGGCAAACACCTCCCAGGGGCCTGTAACTACACCATCCTTCATTGGTACGAACACGATGATGTATCCGGCCTGCGGGTAAGGGATCCGGTTTGTGGAGCCATGCATGGCAATGAAGGCGCCATCGCGGTAACGCGCAGGAAACTGACTCCCTTTGTAGAAAAGAATATCATTCGGTGCAAAATGCCCCGGAAACCCTACGAGCGGTTTCTGAAGCTTGGCGCCATCACCTTCTTTCTGTCCATCGCCGCCATATTCAGGATTAAGTATTTTCTTGTCCTTAATCTGGTCGTAATAATAGTATGGCCAGCCGCCATCCATTCCCTCAGATACCTTGAAAAATTCTTCGGCAGGCAGCATGGCACTTTGCCATGGAGTATAAAATTCAGGCCATAGGAGCCTGAGGTTATCCCGGCCGTGCGATACTGCATACAGCGAATTGCTGGTCTTGTCCCACTCCATACCTACTATACTGCGCAGTCCGGTAGCATAACGCACTCCGTCACTCTGCTTCTGGTTTAGCTTGTTCTCGTCAAACATCCAAATACCTCCATGATCAGCTAAAAACGGGCAGGGGTTTGCAGGATCGTCCACACTGCCCTGTCCTTTAGATCCCGGCGTACCCCTGGTTATCTGGCAGGCATCAGTTCCGGCGCCCCAGCCTACATACATATTTCCTTTGCCGTCAAATGCGATAGGTTTGGTCTGGTGCTGATGATATGGCAGACTATCGATCACAATAGTATCTACCTTACTATCCGGAACCAACTGCCCGGGCTTAAGCTTATTCCGGTAAACCATCAGTTCGGAGCTGTAATACAAGTAGCCGTTGTGGATGCGCATAGCGGTACCATACGCACGGGCATCGTGTTTACCCCATATCTTAACAGTGTCTGCTTTCCCATCACCGTTTACATCGCGCAAGGCAGCATTCGCATAGCCGTCGGCCGACGGCACCCGGAGTTTTACATAGATGTCACCGTTGTCGGCAATAGCCAGGTGTCTGGCACCGAGATAATTCCCGGTAGGTGCATTATTCGGTCGGTTTATCTGGTAGCTGGTCGGCGCTCCCGGCTCAACAACGGGTGCCTGCACATCACGACGCGTGTTTGACGGCTGATTGGCCGGTAAGGGAGCCGACCCGCCGCCTATACTATCCACCACCACTACAGCTTCAAAACCGCCCGGCAGAAAAAGCCCGCCGTTATCCTTATCGGAAGGGGGGAGTGTGTGTTCCTGCTGGCAAGAGGAGAATATTAGTCCGGTAGTGAGCATAACCAACCCGAAGGCATGCATCTTCAGCCTTGAGCGTGATTTTAAATAATTCGAAAAGTTCCTCATTTGTTGTTCTATGTAGCGTGATAAGTAAGGGATAATTTCCCCGTGATTTTAATTTGATGCTCAATATCCGGATTTTCTGTTGTTTAAAATTATATTGTAAAACATTTGTTGCCTGGCAAGCAAGGCTAACCATGTCAATTCCTGCTCCATCGCAATTTGTAAAACCATGAATATCAGAAGGAAATATACACTGTTTAAAGCAGAAGGCTTTGAAAATGCCGGGTATGGGGTCGACATCCAGATTCCTGGTTCTTGCTTCTCCCGCAGCCTACTCCCTTTTCCTCACGTCCAACTTTAACTCTTTATACCCGATCTTCCCGTCAGGAGATATCGCTTCAACGATCACCGATTGGGGTCCTGTATTGTCACCATTGTAAAAGGAGATTGACGCATTTCCCAGACTGTCGGTCCTTACCTGCGGCTGCCAGTGTACCAGTGTGCGCTTATCAGGTTTCTTCCAGTCTTCTTTTGTAAGATGTTCGTATTTGGGAGCATAAAATTCCCTTGGTGCAGCGAATACAGGAACTGTATGCCTGGATAACCCGACCGGCGACCTTGCACTAAAAAGCCCTTTGCCGGCATAGGTGTAGATAGCAATAACATTCCCCCTGCTGGGAGCGTTAGGTCCACAAGCTTCCGGAGGAAGAGTTTCACAAAACAGGCTCCTGAAATTTCTTGCATACGGTATCAGCTCGAAGCTCTTTACTTCGTCGGGGGGGATACTGGCGATCTGGTTATAAATTTCCCACATGACCGGGATGCCATCAATGACAACGAGTGTGAGCTCGCCATTCGGAATGTACGCATATAAGCCAATAGATGTTTCCCGAACCTTGATCTGGGGAAAATTGAACATCAGGACGCTATACAAACCATACGACCATTTTTCTTCTTTTTTCCGGATGTCCTCTCCGCTGATCACCGCTCTTGCTTTACCGTATTTATCTTCAACAAGCTTTTTCTGGGGAGTGAGCGCGGTTTCCGTGACCACCACTTCCTGCAGCGCTATACCTTCGGTAGACCGGATGTACGCATCCTCCGCTTTCTTCCTGTCAATGCTTTTTTTGATATAAACCCGTTCGATGCTGTCGGGTTTTTGCATGGTAAGGATCGGGTCAAAAGTGACCTCCGGAGAGGTCTTTTCGTCGAAGATCATCGTATAATCTTTTTTCTTGCCGGATTTGTTATTGCTCTGCACCAGGACATCAACAGTGTGTCCCTCCTGTTCGTCTATATTAAAACTGAACCTCCCTAAACTGTCGGTAGTTTGTGTTTGTGCACCTGGCATTGGCCCGAAGATCAGCATGCTTAGATCAACTCCGGCCTTTTCTTTCTTTTGTGCAAGCAAGGCGCCTACATAACCTGACACGCTAAGGTTATGCTCCGGCTGAAAAGTTATGGCAGCCGGCGGCCGGGTATATTTATACTTACGCCAGCCCTGCGTCAATAGCAGTGCATCTATATCCTGGTACCGGTTTGCATGATCTGTAAAATAGGAGCCCCGGGCCTCGATCCTGCCTTTCAGGTCTGAGCTCAGGAGGAAATAAGACAAGATATTCCCGCGTCCGTCATGGAAATTCCCCATGTCGCCCTGGTTCAAAACCATAACTGACAGGTCGGCATCTATGGCCCTTCCTGCGCTATCTGCTGCGCTGATCTCTAATTTAGTGAGTTCCCGCTGGGAATATGTATCCTTATCCGTTTTCAGCGAAAGCTGTATCCGGTTTTCGGGACGTTCATTAAAATATAAGCGTTCAGCTACAGGCTGCTGGTCTAAGGTCATTAAGGTAAATGAGATGATCCCTTCGGGTAAAATATCGGCAGGCAGTAAAAACGTCCAGGCTCCTTCCCGGAGGCCGCCCTTGAAATCGAAATAAGCTTGCCCACGGCAGGAAGCCCTCACAAATACACTATCACTCACCA
>CAZFQV010000119.1:0-6872 GCA_964521175.1 uncultured Sphingobacterium sp. | reverse complement strand
ATTAGTGATTTCTTTAGAGCATTAGCGAAGAGTTTTTACCCTAATTCTGTTGCAGGACTATCTCTTAGTAATAATGAGAACGAAAACTCAATTAGGTTTAATTTCGACGCAAAAATCGAGTCTGATTCATCAGATGGGATAAGTAATGTGAAGATTTTTTGCTATGACTTAACTATTTTATTATTGGGTCAGAACCATTCGATGTCAAGTATTTTTCATGATAGTAGATTATTAGACGGAATCGACCCTAGACAAATTGCGACTCTATTTAAGATTGCAAACGAATATATTACTGCAAACAATAAGCAGTATATTATAACAATGAATCAAAATCATATCGATGAGTTGAGAGTTCAGTTGTCCGATAACGAATTTGACACTATTGTTAGTCCCAATATATGTCATATTATAGGGGACGATAAGCCCGAAAACAAATTACTAGGAATTCAGGTTGACATGAAATATGAGGCGTAATTTCTTAATTAATACTTATCTTCTGCCTGATGGCTTCTTTGATTTTGAACTTGTTTTGGGAAGGATATTTTTACCTTGCTTTGTTTTTTTTATGAATATATCAGATTGATAAGGACTATCCTTTAATTGATTTAATCGCCTCAAATCTTCCAAAAAAGAGTTCGAGTTCTGTACCAGTGGGTTCACAAATTATTATAAAACCCGGTTAATTTTACAAATAGCCGGGTTTTTTGTTGCGCATATGCTGCACAATCACTTGACAATCGCTGCGCAATCACTATATTCATAATAGGGCTGCACAAAAGGCGCAAAAAAAATAAAAATAATACTCACTATTCAATTATTAATCGTAATATTGCAATGTAATTATGGGACTAACAAAAACGGAAATATTCACCGAGGAACAAAACAGCTTAGCGGTGATGCTCAAAGCGCTGGCGCATCCCGCGCGAATTGCTATACTACAGCATATTATCAAAGCAAACTCCTGTATTTGCGGCGATTTGGTCGCTGAGCTGGGGCTGGCGCAACCCACCATTTCACAACATCTGAAAGAGCTGAAGAATGCGGGTTTAATACAGGGAACAATTGAAGGAGTAAGCGTCTGCTACTGCATAGAACCAAAAATCTGGCAGGAATTGAAAAACGACCTAGATATCCTGTTTGCTTCGTTCAAAGGCCTGAATAACTGCTGTTAAAATTTTTATTCAAATCAATCGTAATATTACAATATCCCAATGGAAACAGATGATCAATTAAAGGAAATCGTGAAGCAAAAGTACAGTGAAATTGCTTTGCAAGACAAGGAAACCAATCAGGCATCCTGTTGCGGTGCGGGCGGCTGCTCGACCGAAGTACAAAACATTATGAGTGACGACTATACACAAATGGAGGGCTATAACCCCGACGCCGATTTAGGTCTGGGCTGCGGGCTGCCTACCCAATTCGCAAAAATCAAAAAAGGCGATGTAGTTATTGATTTAGGAAGCGGCGCCGGCAATGATGCGTTTATAGCCCGCTCCGAAAGTGGCGAAACAGGTAAGGTCATTGGCATTGACTTTACGCCGGCGATGGTGAATAAGGCAAGGGTCAATGCCGAAAAATTAGGCTTTCATAATGTTGAGTTCAGGCAGGGTGATATTGAAAACATGCCGGTTACTTCAAATATGGCCGATGTGATTGTGAGTAATTGCGTGCTAAACCTGGTGCCGAATAAAGATGCTGTCTTTAAAGAGATCTACCGGGTATTAAAGCCAGGCGGTCATTTTAGCATCTCCGATGTCGTACTCGTTGGCGACCTGCCCGAAGCTGTACGCAAAGACGCCGAGATGTACGCAGGCTGTGTTTCGGGCGCCATTCAGAAAGACGCTTATGTGGCAATGATCCAGGCAAACGGCTTTTCCAACATGATGATACAAAAAGAAAAGGCAATCATTGTTCCTGACGACATATTGAACCGTTATTTGAATGAAAATGAGCTAAAAAGCTTTAAAGCCGGCCATACCGGCATATTCAGCATCACGGTATTTGCAGAAAAACCTGCTGAAGAAAAAGCAGCCTGCTGTGGCACCGATTGCTGTAGTTAATATTAAACATATACCGTTCAATGCTCCCCGGACGAACAATTTCGATTGTTCGCCCGGGTTTTATTTGTCGCCTGATCCAGGCAGCAATTAAAGCCTGTTCAATATTCGGTCAAAACGACGATTTCTTTGGGAGAACCCCCTCGGGTTTCCTATTTTTACCCCCTATGAGGAAATTGATTAATCTTAAACCCTTACGCGAATTTCTCCAATCCGGATCTTCTGGAGGAGTCATCCTGTTAATTTGCGTGATCATCTCGCTTATAATTGCCAACTCTCCCTTAAGGGATTCGTTTGAGAGCTTTCTATCTACGGAGTGGGGCGTAAACACCGGCCAACTGGAGCTCCGATACCCTGTTATTTTGTGGATCAACGATGGGCTGATGGCTATTTTCTTCTTAATGGTGGGTCTGGAGATTAAACGTGAATTGGTTGAGGGAGAACTGTCATCACCGAAAAAAGCGGCCTTACCCATATTAGCGGCTATAGGAGGTGTTATTGTGCCGGCCTCTATTTACCACTTTTTCAATCAGGGGACACCGACAGCTCACGGCTGGGGTATCCCGATGGCTACGGATATTGCATTTGCCATTGCCATCATCACGATGTTGGGCAAGAAGGTGCCTTTATCTCTCAAAATCTTTTTAGCCGCATTGGCCATAGTAGACGACCTGGTGGCCATCCTGGTTATTGCCGTTTTCTATACCTCAGAGCTGCACTTTCTGTATTTGCTCTACGCGGCAGGAATCTTTATTTTGTTGGTGATATTTAATCGAATGGGTATCAAGAAACTGTATTTCTATCTCATTCCGGCAGTATTCATCTGGTACTTTGTCCACCATTCAGGTATCCATGCCACTATTGCGGGGGTTTTAGTAGCTATGACGCTGCCAACGACGGCTCTTGCAGATGAATCACCCCTTGAAAAACTGGAACATATACTGCTGAAGCCTGTGAATTTTGTTATTATGCCAATTTTTGCATTAGCCAATACCAATATCCACTTTCAGGAAGAAATGGTAGCAGGTTTATTTACTCCGCTCGGGATGGGGATTATACTTGGTCTGCTCATTGGTAAGCCGATAGGCATTACCCTGGTCTCCTGGATTGCGGTAAAATTAAAGCTTTGTACTCTGCCGGATAAAGCCTCCTGGGCCCATATCATTGGTGTTGGATTATTGGCAGGAATTGGCTTTACTATGTCTATATTCATTGCTCTGCTGTCTTTCTCCGGCAATGAGCTACTGGCATCGGAAGCTAAATTCTCGGTATTAGTAGCCTCTTTATTATCCGGAATAATTGGCTCAATTGTGTTGTTAATGGTTTCAAAACGGACACAAACGTCAGCCAGCAGCTTTACCTCTAAAATCGATCAACAATGAAAAATATCGTCATACCTACTGATTTTTCAGAAAATGCATTAAAAGCGGCCAGCTTTGCTCTTTCCTATGCAGCTAGATATCAGACTTCGCTACGGATTTTCCATGCCTATAAACCTTTCCGGTCCGGCTTCCAGCCTGATGGCCCTAACGAGCTTGACGAGGCACGAACAAGGGCGGAAGCTGAACAACAGATGAAGGTTTTCCTGGATACGCTTAAAGACGCCGTCCCAGCAGAAGTCAATGGTACAACCGTCGTTACTGAATGTCTGAAAGGAGAACTGATCGATCTGCTCGACGACTTACACAAGCAGCAGCCCATTGACCTGCTTATCATGGGAACCCATGGCGCCACTGGCTTAAAATACAAATTTCTTGGATCCAACACTTTTGACGTAGCCAGGAAAACGACCTTGCCTTTACTCATCGTTCCATTGGAAATTGATAATTACCACATAGATAATATTGCATTCTTTACGGATTATCATTCGCATGACCGCAGAGTACTATCGGGATTGGTATCCCTGTTTGGAATCCAGGGCATCGATTACAACCTAATCCATATTCATGAACCAAGTGAAGCTCCAAAGGAAGCAGATAGCAATAAATTAAGAGACTGGGCCAATAAACTAAAGTCAGAACACCAGGGAATTCATCTTTCCCCCGAACTTATCGCCGGAAAGGCTAATGCCGATACGGTTAACCGCGTCGCCGAGCGCAGCGGCACCAATTTACTCGCCTTCACCATGATCAACCGGACCGTCTGGGAAAGACTGATGGACAAAAGCTTAGCGAGAGCTCTGGTGTTACAATCGCATACCCCCGTATTTATTCGACATTAATCATCAATTCTACACTAAATGGATCTCAATAAACTGGCCGCAAAGTTCGACATCAAATCTGAACAAGAGGATTTCGACGTCATCCATGATACGGTTGAAAAGGGCATATATTTCAAAGGTACCAACCTTTGGATCCTGATTTTTGGAATCCTGATCGCCTGCGTGGGTTTGAATATGAACTCAACGGCAGTTATCATAGGCGCCATGTTGATTTCACCCTTAATGGGGCCTATACTGGGTGTCGGATACGGGCTTGCGACTTATGATTTCAGTCTGTTAAAAAGATCCCTGATTAATTTTGGATTTGCGGTGGTGTCGGGATTATCGGCATCCACCCTGTACTTTCTCGCTACACCCATCAGTGAGGCTCATTCTGAACTGCTAGCGCGAACCCAGCCCAATATCTATGATGTACTCATTGCTCTGGTAGGTGGTCTGGCAGGGATTATCGCCCTATCCAGCAAGCAAAAAGGAAACGTCATACCGGGAGTAGCTATTGCTACGGCTTTGATGCCTCCCCTGTGTACGGCAGGCTATGGCCTGGCCACGGGTGCCTGGAATTATTTTTTCGGCGCCTTTTATCTGTTTGCAATTAATACGGTATTTATTGCAACCGCCACGATGGTTACAGTGCGTCTGTTGAAATATCCCAAATGGCATCATCCGGGTGAAGAGCTGAAGAAATCAGCTGACAGATGGGTGAGTCTGATCGTTATCGTTACGATTGTACCCAGTATCTATTTTGGCTATTTGCTGGTAAAACAGGAAAATTTCAATATCAATGCGAACAGCTTTATCCGCCAGGAAAGTTATATTGAAGGTGATTATCTATTGAAATCAGAGATTGAGCCGACTAAGAGGACAATTAAGCTGATTTACGGCGGCAGACTGATCCCGGACAGTGTTAAAAAGGAGCTTATCTCAAAGACGCGCCACTATGCTCTTAAAGACGCGGAAGTCACCATTCAGCAAGGCTTTTCTGTCGATGAAGATGAAAAAAATATCCTTGCTGCGAATACTCAGCAATCTGAAATAAATCATTTACGTATCGAACTGGCCAGGACATTGGCAGCACAAGATAGCCTTACCAGGGCTGCCAAATTGGGCAAACAGTTACTGGGGGAATTACAGTCGATTTATCCGGAAATACATTCTTGTGGAACGGCAAATCAGACAATATATAGCGACTCTACTAAAAGTGAATATTTCAACTTATTCATCGGAACTTCAGATATCAAAAAAACCCAAAGAGAAAAAGCTAAGATAGAAAAATGGATAAAATCAAGAATCGGTGTTAATTTGGTAAAAATATACCTTGAATAAGCTGATTTGATCAGTAGTATCCTTGCAAGGTTTATTTAACCATGCTGATCAATTACCTGCTCCAATTGTGCGGCTGGTAATACGCCCGACTGACGCCATTTCACTGCTCCCTTTTTGAACAATATCAATGTGGGGACTCCCTGAATTCCATAAAAGCTTGCTGCTTCGGGATTCTTATCGACATCAATCTTTAAGATCTTAACCTTGTCACCTATTTTCTGTTTCAATTCTGCCAAAATGGGCTTCATTATTTTACAGGGGCCGCACCATTCTGCATGAAAATCCACGAGGGTGGGTTTATCTGAGTTAATTATTTCTGAAAATGAACTTGCCATATTAATTGTTTTTTAGTTCTTCAAAGTCAATTTTCCCTGGTTTCGGGGTCGTGGTTCTACGGACAGGAATCCCACAAGTGCCACCACAACCTATATTAAACAGGGCAGTAAATACAAAGACCCCTCCCACAATAGCCAATAGAATATAGGGGATCTGAATGGCCTCCACAATAAAGACAGTCCCGAAAGCCAGGCGAAACCACCGTGCAAAATTCCAGCCGGTAAATAGTATTTGTCTGATTGTTTCCATAGTCCAATTACTTAAATTAGCGAATTATCTCACCTTTATTGGTAAGGGATCTTTCCTGCCGCATTGATCAGGAGAGATTCACAGCAGCCTCTTCTTTGTTATCAAAGATCTGTTTTCCGTTATAATTCACCTCCCAGGTTACCGGCAAGGCTTTTTTTAACATACTGCTGACGCCACAATACTTCTCCTGCGAATCGGTCACCGCAGTCAATGCTGCTTCTTTGTTATCCTCAGCGCCGGTGAAATCATAGATCACATGAATAGCAATATATTCTATCGGAACTTTCTTGCTGACTTCTCCGATCACTCTCATCTCAAAGTTATCGGGGTTCTTTTCAGCCTTCCTTAATATCGCTGCGATGTCCATTCCGGTGCAGCCCGCCAATGCTGTGAGCACGAAGGGCTTGGGAACGGGACCATTATCTTCTCCCCCGACTTTTTCTGGTCCGTCCATGACGACGGTATGACCATTTATTAATGCATTGAATTGCATTTTACCCATCCACTGTACTTCAATTTCGTGTGCCATAGCTTAATTAGTTTTTTACTGGTTTAGAGCATTATTCATGATAACAGAATATCTACAGTGAAGCGCCAGGGATTACCGCTAAAACAGCAAGAATAATGCCTGTCTTAGCCGGATTAATCATGGCCTTCAAACTCCCTTGCGATAGGGTACCAATTTT
>CAZFQV010000118.1:0-6888 GCA_964521175.1 uncultured Sphingobacterium sp. | reverse complement strand
TCTAGTTTTTCCCATGTGAATAATTCAACTTCGACAGCCTTATTTTCACCGTTAGAGCTCGTGAACTCCTTTTTAACCACTTCATTTTTACGACCCATATGGCCATACGCCGCAGTTTCGGAGTATATTGGATTGCGTAGCTTTAATCGGGTTTCTATCCCATAAGGTGTCATGTCAAAGATGGAAGAGATTTTTTCTGCGATCTCACCGTCAGTGAACTTCACATTGCTTGTACCAAAGGTATCAACAAATATACCCATGGGATCTTTCACGCCTATTGCATAGGATACCTGTACCAGGATTTCATTACATACACCGGCAGCAACCAGGTTTTTAGCGATATGGCGGGTAGCGTAGGCCGCAGAACGGTCTACTTTTGATGGGTCTTTTCCTGAAAACGCGCCACCTCCGTGAGCTCCTTTTCCGCCATAGGTATCTACAATGATCTTGCGACCCGTTAGACCAGTATCGCCATGGGGGCCACCGATAACAAATTTACCGGTTGGATTTATATGATATTTGACAGCATCCGTGAATAGAGCCTGCAACTCAGGCTTAAGCTGGGCTTTAACGCGTGGAATAAGAATGGAAATAATATCCTCCCGGATTTTCCTTTGCATGTTTGCTTCTGTATCGAAGTCATCATGTTGGGTCGAAACCACGATTGCATCAATACGAACGGGCCGGTGATCGTCGTTATACTCGATGGTTACCTGCGACTTGGCATCGGGGCGCAGATATTTAATGGAAGAGTCCTCCCGGCGCAGAGCGGCAAGCTCAATTAATATTTTATGGGCTAGATCCAGGGCCAGAGGCATATGATTCTCGGTTTCGCTAGTGGCATAGCCGAACATCATTCCCTGGTCTCCTGCACCCTGATCCTGTTTTTCCAGGCGGTCAACTCCTTGGTTGATATCAGCCGACTGCTCATGTATGGCAGAGATAACTCCGCATGAATCGGCTTCAAACATATATTCAGATTTGGTGTACCCGATTTTACGTGCTACATCCCGGGCGATCTTTTGCACATCCAGATAGGCTTTTGATTTTACCTCACCAGCTAATACGACAAGCCCGGTCGTTACCAGTGTTTCGCAGGCTACCTTGGAATCAGTATCCCATGCGAGAAAATTATCAATTAAGGCGTCAGATATCTGGTCGGCAACCTTATCGGGATGACCCTCTGAAACAGACTCTGAAGTGAATAAATAGGACATAATAGAAAATTAATTAATAAATCAATTGTAGTTCTCAGAGGAAAGTATGTAAATTGATTGCAGGAGGTGTAAAGTTGCAGGATGTTTTAGCACTTTTTTTCACGTGGTTGCAATCGAATCAAATCAGTCCACTTTTTGTGTTGCAAATCTAAGATAATTTTTAAGTTCTAAAAAATTAAAAAAGTATTTTTGGGGATAATAAGAACAAGGTTGCTCAAGAAAAACATTCTATTCCTTATTAATCCGATTTCAGGTGGGAAAAGAAAATCAGAATTTCCCGCGATAGCTACGAAATATCTGGATCAGACGAAATTCTCTGCTGAATTTCGGTTTACGGAAAAGGCAGGTCATGCTTATGAAATAGCGGCCGATCAGTCGAATGGAGCTGATATTGTGGTTGCTGTTGGCGGGGATGGTACGGTTAATGAAGTTGCATCAGCCCTGGATGGATCCGAGAAATGGATGGGGATTATACCATGTGGATCGGGGAATGGCCTGGCAAGGGCTCTGCGTATCCCGCTGAATAATAGACAAGCCTTACTGAAGCTTAACGAGATGCAGATCAGTCGGATAGATTCAGGAGAGCTTAACGGCAGGAAGTTTTTTAACATGGCTGGGATTGGCTTCGATGCACATATCAGTGCTCTTTTTGCCAGAGAGGTTAATCGGGGTTTAAAGGGCTATGTTAAGAAAACGCTTTCGGAAATCGCAGAGTATCGAGCTGGTCATTATCGCATAGAGATAGACGGTCGACTTTTAATTAGAGAAGCTTTTATGATCAGCATCGCAAATTCGGCTCAATATGGCAATAACGTCTATATCTCGCCCTCAGCCTCCTTGAGAGACGGTCTGTTAGATATATGCATTATCAAGCCATTCCCGCTTTATGAACTTCCGTTATTGGGCTTCCGAATGTTTAACGGAAGTATTGATAGATCGGCCTATGTAGAAATAATCAGGGGAAAGGAAGTTCAGGTGCTGAGAGAATCTGAAGGCGCAGTACATCTTGACGGTGAGCCGGTGGAGATGGGTGTGAATTTAGAGGTCAAGGTACGACCGCTATCTTTGGCTTTAATCGTTTAATTGCAAAATATGTCAAAAAAGAAGAGAGATATTTCCGGCGTTGTATATTCAACAGATCCGGATTTTAATTATGAGCATATCGAAACTGAGGCTGAACATACGCTTATGCCTCGCCTTCAGGATCTGCGCGTGCAGCTTGATCGCAAACAGCGAGGCGGTAAGTCGGTTACATTAGTCAGTGGCTTCAGGGGCACCGATGAAGATCTTCATACGCTTGGCAAGAAGCTTAAGCAAAAATGTGGCGTCGGAGGATCTGTAAAAGGCGGTGAAATACTGATTCAGGGGGATTTCAGGGACAAGATTTTAATATTATTGCAAACGGAGGGCTATAAAGTAAAAAAGGCAGGGGGATAAGGTATTATTGTCATTAATACCCTAATATTGTGTAATTGCATAGGGCCACGCATTTTAAAGCTTTTATATTGAGGCATTTGGAATGTATCAAATTTTAAACATTAAATATATATAGCTGATTATCAGTATTTTATATTTCGATAGCGAAGAGTAAGATTTTATTTTTCTGATAAATTCAATTTCAAAATTTGCAATTGCAATAAAAAATAGTTTTCATTGTAAAGTGATTGTCAGCATAATGGCGATCTTTTTATAGAAAGGCATTAATCTATGCTTAATTCTGGGGATGGCGTTATCAGGAATGAAAAAATAGAATTAATAACTCACAAATAATTTTTTATTAAATCGAAAATTATATTTTTGTTATCCTCTAAACTTGGAGAACAAAATATGGGTATAGATACTTATTACAATTATAAATACAACAGAGATTATCAAAAACAAATTTAATACCTAATATAAAAATCAATTAACTCATACAATTTAACCAACAACTAAAAACTAAAACTTTAAAAAAATGGCGAACGCACCAAAACCAACAAAAGCGAAGAAAGAGAGCTCTGGTTCAAATATTTTTGCAAGTCTGTCAATTGTCCTTTGTCTCCTGGTAGGGGTACTATTATGGAAATTCGTAATGGGTGATCCATCAAACTTTGAAGGTGCTGATCCTGAAAATGGTCATCGACTGCCAGGAAATTATTTTGGGATGGTATACAAAGGAGGATATGTGGTACCGGTACTAATGGGCTTATTCTTAATGGTAGTTGTATTTTCATTCGAGCGCTTCTTTGTGATCAGCAAAGCAACAGGAAAAGGAAGTGTTGATGCCTTTGTGAGGAAGGTTCAAACATTTATTGGTGCAGGGAATATTGACACAGCTATTGCCGAGTGCGACAAACAAGAAGGTTCTGTAGCAAATGTGATCAAAGCAGGTCTGAATAAATATAAGGAGATGGAGATCGATACCCGAATGAATACGGAGCAGAAGTGTCTTGCTATTCAAAAGGAAATCGAAGAAGCAACAGCACTTGAGATGCCTATGCTTGAGCAGAACCTGACTGTAATTGCGACCCTAGTATCTATTGGTACTCTGATGGGTCTGTTAGGAACGGTAACAGGTATGATTAAGGCCTTTGCAGCGTTATCTACAGCCGGATCTCCCGATCAGGCAGCACTTGCAAATGGTATTTCTGAAGCACTTATTAATACAGCAACTGGTATCGCTACTTCAACATTAGCGATTATTATGTATAATGTGTTTACTTCTAAGATTGATAAACTTACTTACGCTATTGACGAAGCCGGTTTCTCAATCATTCAGACATACGCCAGTACTCATAAATAAATAGATTTGAAAAAAAATATTCCGGGTTTTATGGAAAATCCGGAATATTTTCATCTCTATAGTAATCGGAACTAAATAATATAAATTAACTATGTCTAGAGCTAAAGTAGCCAGAAAGAGTACAGCTATCGATATGACAGCGATGTGCGACGTGGCGTTTTTATTGCTTACATTTTTTATCCTGACTGCAACGGCCCGTCAGCCAGAGGCGCTACCTGTAGACACTCCGGCCTCAACGGTTAAGTTTAAGTTACCCGATACGGATATAGCAACATTGACAGTAGGTCAGAACAAAGTCTTTTTCGGAGTTCCAGGTCAGCCGATCCGGATACGTACTCTGGAATTGATGGGTGAGAAATATAATATGCAGTTTACTGATGAGGAGAAGCTTAGGTTTTCACTGATAGAAAGCTTTGGTGTTCCCATTGGTAACTTAAAGCAAATTATTGCCTTAAAAGGTGATGAAAGGAATCAGCCCGGTCTGCAGCCTGGGATTCCGACGGATTCAATTGGTGCCAATCCCTCGGAATTGCATAACTGGATTATTTCTTCACGTTACGCCACAAAAGAGCTAAATAATGCCGATATGCGTATCAGTATTAAAGGAGATGCCAGAGAAACGTACCCGGCTGTGAAGAAGATTATTGGTATCCTTCAGGATCAAAATATTAACAAATTCAGCTTGATCACTTCATTGCGAGCGGAAGAACAGTAAATCGTATAATTTAATTAAAACGAGATGGCAGAATTAAATACCTCCGGAGGTGACAAGAAGGGCGGAAAGACCAGAAGTAAGAAACAGTCTACACGGGTAGATTTGACGGCGATGGTGGATCTGGCTTTTCTTTTGATTACCTTCTTTATGCTTACCACAACCCTGGCAAAGCCCCAGGCAATGGATCTTGCAATGCCGGATAAGGAAAAAACCGATCAGCAGGAATTGACTGTTGCAGATAATAGGACCATGACAATCCTTTTAGGTTCTAACAATCGCCTGGAATGGTATATGGGTTTGGTAGATAAGCCAATGACCCCTCCTCAGGTGGACAACTATGGAAGGAACGGAATCAGAAAGGCGCTGATTGAGAATTCTAAAAAAGTAATAGCAACTACCGGAGACCCTAAAAAGGGCCTGATAGTGCTTATTAAACCAAGTGATCAGTCGAACTATCGCAACTTTGTAGATATCCTTGATGAAATGAAAGTTTCAAATATTAGTCAGTATGCTATTGTAGATATTTCAGATCCAGACCTGGCATTATTAAGACGTGATGGGCTTTACAACTAGTAATTTAACACAAACATTTAACCCTTTAAAGAACTAAGACATGTTGGGGTCAAAAATAGATTTATTTAACACACAATGGCTTGATGTCGTATTTACCGGTAGGAATAAAAGCTACGGTGCGTATGAGTTGAGAAGGGACAACAACAAGACTACGAGTCGTGCTATTATCGTAGGTTCAGTACTTTTTATAGTATTGGTTTCTCTGCCATTGGTCATACGCTACATCTCTGGTATTATGCCGGAAAAGGAAAAGGTGAAGATCACTGAGGTAGTATTAGCAGCTCCGCCACCTATTAACAAGGAAGAACTTCCTCCTCCTCCTCCTGAGCCACCTAAGCCCAAGATAGATCAGGTGAAGTTTCCTCCTCCGGTTGTCGTTCCAGCTGAGCAGGTTAGAGATGAGGAGCCTCCTACTATTGAAGAGCTGAAGGTTGCCGATCCGGGACAAAAGACCATTGAAGGTGATCCGAATGCAGATATCGTTATCGATGAGCCGGTAGGGGAAGCTCCGAAAGAAGCTGCAGTCATTGAAGATAACACTATCCGCGACTTTGCGAGTGTTGAGGTACTTCCGGAGTTTCAGGGCGGTATGGCCGGCTGGGCTAAGTATCTTCAGAAGACGCTTAAATATCCACCAATGGCTCGTGAGAACAACATTACAGGCCGTGTGATTATGAGCTTTGTAGTTGAAAAAAATGGCCAGCTTACCGACATTAAAGTACTAAGAGGTATTGGCGGAGGATGTGATGAAGAGGCTGTACGTGTATTGAAGAGTGCACCGGCTTGGAAACCAGGTATTCAGAATGGGCGAGCGGTAAGGGTAGCCTATACTATGCCTATATTTTTCCAATTGGCAGGGCAGTAATGTCTTTTAAAGAACAATCCGAGCAACAGAAATCGCCCGCAAAGCGATTTCTGTTCATTTTGGGGCTAGCGATGTTTGGCCTTTATTTCGCCTTGGGTTTAGGTATCATCTTTTGGAAGGATTTTCCATTGGATATGCCTCAGGGCTACAGAATAATGTTTGCACTATTGCTGATTGTATATTCGTTTATCAGGTTTATACGCTTACTTCGCTCCTGAGTTGACTATGGGCAATAAAAGAAACTTGTGCTTATTTTGGGCTTTTGCTCTTTTTTTATTTTCTTGCCAACAAGGCGACAAGAGCGAGGTACAAACCTACACCAGCGGAGTCGAGAACATTCTGGTTGATGAGTCCTTGGCTCCGATTATAGAAGATCAGGCTTATGTATTTGAAAGTACCTATTCAGATGCAAAGCTCAATCTAATTATGAAATCTGAAAATGAATTAATAAACTTGTTTTTAGATGATACCGCCCAGGTTGCGATCCTTTCGAGAATACTAACTCCATCGGAAAGCAATCATTTTGAAGATAGAAAGATAAAAGTCAGGGTAAACCGTTTCGCTGTTGATGGAATTGCGTTGATCGTGAACCGATCAGTTGCCGATTCGACGGCAAAAGTTGAAGACATTATTAAAGTGTTGAAAGGGGAAGAATCGCCTATTAGAAGTTTGATTTTTGATAATGCGAATTCAAGTACTGTGAGATACTTTAAAGAACTTGCCGGCGTTAATAAAC
>CAZFQV010000117.1:0-6963 GCA_964521175.1 uncultured Sphingobacterium sp. | reverse complement strand
ACAGTGTTTTTTTTATCGGAGCCATTAGTTCCGATTACTGCGTCGTTGTTCCTTTCTTTTCAGCCGATCATCCCGGCGTTCGTTTCTTCTAATCCTTTCAAGCTCCATTTTTTCTAGTCTCTGCCTGATTTCCCTGCGAGTCTCTGCGTCAAAGCCGATACTGCTAAGCAAGGCTGAGGACATTCCCTTCCAAACCATATTAAAAAAAGAAGATTGGGTTGGTCGTATATAATTAAATTTCTCTCTCCTGACTGGTTTGCCGGGCGTCGGATTGTCACTCTCAATCACCAGAATATTGGCATATATCGATGCGATACCTCTTCGCTTCAGACGCGTGGTTTCATCGCTTGTTTCCAGTAGATTGATTTTTAAGTCGTTGTAATAACAAGTAAGGTTACCACTAATCCCTTTCGTGCTACCTCGGGCATTAAAATCCATCCTTTCGAGAAAACCTGATTTGATTTCGATCAGGGAAAGAGGTCTAATAGCAAGGTTAAACATACCCGCATCCATCTGGCCAATGTTGCCTTTAAACTCAAACTGAGCATCGGGAGCCGTAAGATCTAACTTCATATTCACATTAAAGCGGCCCCGATCCATAAGTAAAGCTGTTAGGCTAGCCTCGCTAATATTATTCTGCAGAAGACTTGGCAGATCATTGGTGACATTACTTACGCTACCTCCGATCTTACTAAAAATAACTGTTCCTTTACGCTGTGAATCGGGGTTATATTCTGAATAACTCACTCTGGAATCATGGATCATTACGGTATCTATACGGGTGTCCAGCTTGAAGCGTTTTAAGGATAGCTGCGGAAAGTTTTGGTCTCTGTTAAACAGAGAATCCGGCATCTCCCGATTTAAATAGACAGACAACTCTCCTGTCTGGATATCCAGATCAGACGCAATTAGCCGCCGCTGGCTGTTCAGCATTTTAAAATTGATATTATTCAACTTCAGCTCCTCAGCTTTAGCAACGTACCTGTCTTTCTGTACATTAAAGCGTTGCGGAAACTCCGTTTCACTATACCGCGGAGTCAGTTTGAACTTCTTAACAACAGCATATTTCCCGGCAGTAGATGCCTGAAACTGACCAATTTCAACCACATAATTACTGTCGGCAGTGATCGAACGATAGGCGTTTAGTTCAGCAGAAATGTCGCGGGTGTAATAAAGTCTGGACTTATCGAACTGGGATAGGGAATCGGTAAGCAGATCGCTTACCCTGATATCAAGTTTCTCGATCCGGGTGGTACGAACAGGGGAAGCACTATGATCAATGTACTTAAAATCGGCTTGATTGAATATGATATCCGCAACCTCAAGCGATTGGAGATAGGGAGAAATTCGCTCAAAGGCGGTTCGACTATCTTGTTTAGTTGTATCTGCACGGTTAGCATTAAATGAGACTTCCATCACCGGATTATCAATAAAAATAGATTCTATTTCCAGTCTCCTTCCAAAATACATTTTCCATGCATGTACCCGGCTTACGCTCAGTTCATTGACTTTAATTCTAAATAAGTTCCCGGGTGCAGTACTGTCCAGTCGCATCTTGTTAAACACCAGGGTATCGGGCATAAATTCGATGTTCCGTACGTTAATACTACCGGTTATCATATTGATGTTGAGATCGTCAAAGTCAATCCGATAAAGTCCATTGCTGGAAGTATTGACGACGTCTTTGATTTCCTGCCCAATCCCCGCCTTCCACTTGTAATTGAGGATCACAGCGGCGACAACCACTAAAAGACCGCAGATAAGAAGGAGTCCTACCAACCACTTCCACATTTGTATTGGTTCCTTTTTCTCTGCCATAAAAGCTTTTATCTATTATTCTGGTGTAGCCGGGATAGAATTAGCTCTATCTCTGACAGCCAAAATACTAAGAATATCAGCTTATTTAAAAAACAATTCCTGACAAACTGTCATTAAGAAGAAAAATTGCTAATTTTGGGGTCTAATAAATTTAAAAATGTTTGAAAGGACTGTCAACCTCAATGATCCATCACCTCTATCGTTGCATAACGAATCAAGGCAGGGTGAGGCTTTGGTCATTGAGAATCCGCTAAAGCATAGCGGTCGTAAGCTTTATATAGAGAGTTATGGTTGCGCTATGAACTTTTCCGATAGCGAAATTGTCGCTTCGATCATGATGGATATGGGATTTGAAACGACCCCTCTATATAAGGAAGCCGACGTAATATTCATCAATACCTGTTCTATTCGTGACAATGCAGAACAACGTGTAAGGAACAGGTTAAAAGAATTCGGAGCGGTGAAGCAAAAAAATCCAGGTATAACGATTGGGGTATTGGGTTGCATGGCTGAACGACTGAAGTCGAAATTCCTGGAGGAAGAGAAACTAGTGGATGTGGTTATCGGCCCCGATTCATACCGTGACCTTCCCAACCTGATCGAGAAAGTTGATGAGGGCTTTAAGGCGGTAAATGTCCTGCTCTCCCGTGAGGAAACTTACGCCGACATCAGTCCGGTAAGGCTAAACAGCAATGGCATCTCTGCATTTGTATCAATTATGCGTGGTTGTGATAATATGTGTTCCTTTTGCGTGGTACCGTTTACCCGGGGCCGTGAAAGAAGCCGCGACCCTCACTCAATCATAGAGGAAGCCAGCCAATTGTATAACCAGGGCTACAGGGAAATAACTCTGCTCGGACAAAATGTAGATTCTTATAAGTGGGAAGAAGAAATTGGAAACGTAAATTTCGCTCGACTTCTTGAACTGGTTGCGCAGATTGACCCCGAACTACGGATACGGTTTTCAACATCACATCCAAAAGATATCACGGACGATGTACTGTATACCATGCTGAGATATAACAATATCTGCAAACACATTCACTTACCTGTGCAATCGGGGAATTCACGTGTACTGGAGCTGATGAACCGGACTTACAGTCGTGAGTGGTATAAAGAACGCGTAGATACCATAAAAAGAATTATCCCTGATTGTGCGATATCTACTGATGTAATCATCGGATTTTGCACAGAAACCGAAGAAGAGCACCAGGATACGCTGAGCATGATGGATTACGTGCAATATGATTTTGCCTATATGTATACCTATTCGGAGCGACCAGGGACGCTGGCTGCGAAGCGGTTTGAGGATGACATCCCCGAGGAAGTCAAAAAGCGTCGCTTTAATGAGATAATGGCCAAGCAACAGGAATGTTCCCATCGTCGCCTGCTCAATCACATTGGTCAGACGCAGAGAATATTAATTGATGGATTTTCTAAGAAATCGGATCAGGATTTTTCGGGTAAGAACGAGCAGAACATTACAGTAGTATTTCCCGTCACCCCGACGTGTAAAGCGGGTGACTATGTGAACGTTTATATTGAAAGATGTACCCCTGCCACTTTATTGGGGAAAGTAATCTGATCTATCATCATTATGTAACCTGTTAGGTCTGCATACTTATAAAATATTATGGATGTCCAGGATATAAAAAACCGATTTGGAATAATTGGGAACTCGCCCCTCCTAAATAGAGCTATTGATATCGCTCGTCAGGTTGCCCCGACCGATATCTCGGTATTAATCAGCGGCGAAAGTGGCAGTGGGAAAGAAGTATTCTCGCATATTATCCACCAACTGAGTGCGCGCAAGCATGGCCCTTTCATTGCCGTAAACTGCGGAGCCATTCCTGAGGGTACAATAGACTCTGAACTGTTTGGCCATGAAAAAGGTTCCTTTACAGGAGCTTCGGAGGCTAGAAAAGGCTATTTTGAAGTGGTTGACGGTGGAACGATCTTCCTTGACGAGGTTGCGGAGTTGCCGTTGGGAACACAGGCTCGCTTGTTGCGTGTCCTTGAAACCGGTGAATATATACGGGTAGGATCGTCTAAAGTACAGAAAACAAATGTGCGTGTCATTGCGGCCACCAACAAAGACGTTTTTGACGCGGTTTCTGCGGGTAAGTTCAGAGAAGACCTTTATTACAGACTGAATACTGTTCCGCTGAAGATTCCCTCTCTTCAGGAAAGAAAAGAAGATATCAATTTGTTGTTTAGAAAATTTATTGCCGATTTCACCGACAAATACCGCAGTCCGGCTGTACAGCTCGATCAGAGCGCCCAGCAGCTCCTTATGAATTACAGTTGGCCGGGAAATGTACGCCAGTTAAAAAATATTGCCGAACAGATTGCTGTTCTTGAAAAAGACAGAAACCTCACTGCCGAAACCCTGATGAGCTATATCCCTCATGAAACCGGCCGCGCCTTACCGATGCGGATCCACAATAGGGATAAAGACGATTTCTCTGAACGTGATATCCTGTACAAAGTTCTTTTTGACATGAAGAAAGACATGACCGAACTCAAGAAATTAGTCGCGGATATTATCCAAAAGGGTGGCAATGCAGCAGCATTTCAGAATCAGCAGGTCATTAAACAGCTGTATCGGGATATCGAATTGCCGGTGAGCGGTTCCCAGGATGACGCACATAAACTCGTTATCCATCAGCCCAACAATAATAAAGCATACGATATTACAGACGAAGCGGAAGAAGTGGAAGAGTCCCTGTCGTTGATTGACAAGGAAACGGACCTTATCAGAAAGGCGCTGAAAAAACATAAGGGAAAACGTAAGTTAGCAGCGGGAGAACTGGGGATTTCAGAGCGTACGCTTTACAGAAAGATCAAGGAACTGGAACTTTAATAATTACAGGAGATGGACAAAAGTTTTAAAGTGGTCAGAAACTCTCTGGTATTCGTCCTTATGCTACTCAGCCAGGCATGTGGCACCTACAGCTTCTCAGGTGCTTCCATCCCCGAAGAGATGAAGACCGTCTCCGTGCAGTTTTTTGAAAACAACTCTACTCTGGTGGTTCCTTACCTGAGTCAACAGTTTACCGAAGCCCTTAAGGAACGTATACGCAACCAGTCACGCTTAAATATTATCAATATCGGGAATGAGGCAGATGCTACTTTTGAGGGTCGAATAACGGATTACAGTGTTCGTCCCGTTGCAATTCAGGGTAATGAACGAGCCGGTCTTAATCGAATAACCATAACCGTTAATGTTAAATATACCAACGTTTTAAAGCCGGAGCTTAGTTTTGAAGAGCCTTTTCAGGCTTACCAGGAATTCAGTCTGAACCAGGGGCCTCTTCAAACCCAAGAGCCTACATTAATCCCCCTGATCAACAAGCAACTGACAGAACTTATTTTCAACCGGGCTTTTGCCAATTGGTAAAAAAAAATTACTTTCAAAATCAGAATAGCATGGCGGAACAGAAAAATAGTTGGGAGAAAGACAGAGAAATATTTTCCGGGCATATTGCAGATCCTTCGGCTATATCCTCAGATAGTACCGAAGTCCTGGGGAATTTGCTCAACAGATTTCCCTATTCTCAATTATTACGCTCATTCTATACCCGTTCACTCATCGACAAGGATCCGGTAGTTTTTAAACGGGAACTGGCCAGGGCAGCACTATTTAGTCCCGACCGAAGTATGTTGCAAATAATGATTGAAGAACCTGCCAGGTTCGCAAAAGTTCCGGAAGAGCAGGTCACCGGGGATTTACCGGTACAAACTGTCTCTGGCGACGCTCCCGCAGCTGAAAAGACTGAAGAAAAAGAACCCGCAGCTGAACAGACTGAAGAGAAAGAAATGGCCGTGGTCGAGGAGATCTTGGAAGTTAACGAAAATACGGAAGGGCTAATCGAGGAGCCAGCGGTTAACATCGGAAATGAGGGAGGACTAGCCGGGGAGTCAGAGGTTAACATCGATGAATTTGAACAAGAAATCGAAGAATTAGAGACGGAAGACAAGCACGCTTCGTCCACTGAGCAGAATGCAACAATCATTAGTCATCCAGCGGAAGAAGCACAGCAAAAGGAACAAGAGGTTTCCAGGTATGACGATGATACCCTGCCTTATACATTTCTCTGGTGGCTTAATAAAACCAGGAAAGAGCACTCTGCTACCTATCAACCATACGTCAGTTTCAAACTAGATACCAGCCAAACCATTGGCAGAGACAGTAACGATCCTTTAGGCAACCAAATTATAGAAAATATTTTCCATCTTCAGCCAGATGTCAGCCTGTTGGAGAACGCCCCCCGGACCGTCCCATTCCAGGTAAAACGCAAGGAAGACCCCATCCTGGATAGATTTATCAAGGATGAGCCGCAAATCAAAGCACCCAATTCAGATAAGCTGGATACGGAGAACAAAGCTCGCAAAAGTTCTGAAGATCCTAATGATTTGGTTTCTGAGACCCTGGCACGAATCTATACGGAACAAATGTTGTTTCATAAGGCTTTGGAGACCTACAAAAAATTAAGTTTGAAATTTCCGGAAAAAAGCACGTACTTTGCCGACCAAATTCTTGACTTAGAAAAGAAAATAAACTAAACACAATATGTTGTACACTGTAATTATTCTGGCTATCATCGTTTGTGTGTTGCTAGTCCTGATCGTTCTCATACAAAACCCTAAAGGCGGAGGATTATCTTCTGGTTTTTCAGGATCAAATAATATGTTGGGAGTTCAACGTACCGGAGATTTCCTTGAAAAAGGAACCTGGATTCTTGCGGTAACTCTAATGGTTCTATCCTTACTGGCTAATGTAGTAGTAGATCGCAGAGGCGGTGGTCAGATTAATGAGATCCAGAAGCAGATATCTGCTCCATCGACAGCTCCAGTCAATGCTCCTGCAAACCTGCCTCTTCCGGGTACAGGTGCAGACACTACCCGATAAGAATCTAAAGAATTTTTAAACCAGAAAAGGGCCGCTCAAGAGGGGCCCTTTTTTGGTTTAACTGACAATAACTGACAGCATGACACCGGTGCCGAGTGAATAAAAGCTGGTGTAATGAAAATTTGACAAGATTGGACACTCTTTCCTATTTGGCATAGTTAGTGACATTATCAGGGAAACTAAATACATAATAGAATATGGCATTAAATATTAAACCTAGCGCAGACCGGGTA
>CAZFQV010000116.1:0-7016 GCA_964521175.1 uncultured Sphingobacterium sp. | reverse complement strand
CTGACCATTTCAGGCGTGCGCCCCCAGGTTCCGGAACCCGTACATGGCGCATCCAGAATAATGCCATCAAACTCATAATGGTGTAATATCGGCTGTACGTTCTCCGTAAGGTCCAGAAGCTTTTTTTGATAGGTACGGAGACCGGCATCTATAAAACGCTCATCCAGGTTGTCTAGCACGCTTTCGCGGACGTCGGAGACCACTAGCTTAATATGCGGCTCCAAAGCGTGTAGAAGAAGCGATTTGCCGCCTGAGGCGGCACAGGCATCCCACCAATGTTCATAAGGATTAGGCATCAGAAATCTGGCGGTTCGCTGTGAAGAAAGATCCTGAATTTCAAAGGGCCTGCCCTGGTCTCCGAATAAGCGATTCAAGTTCGTACCGTTAGGTAAAGCGAGCGTATTTTCTTCTATTACACGAAACGGAATGGCAGCACTGGAAAGGTCAGAAATAATCGTCTTTTGCTTGCCTGCATGTATTCGGATATGCAAATCTGGCTGGATAAAAAAGGAACGCTGATAGCGGTCAGCTTCGATCCCCGGCGACAGATACCCCGAAAAGGGAAATACCTCCTCCAGTTTAAGTCCCTCATTCGCGATCGCGTAAGCAATCTTCTCATCCAGCGTGTCGTATATCCGCCCGTTTAATTCAGGACGGAAATACTGCAGAAAGGGATTGTCTACCGCCGTGCATAGAAATTCGGCGATGAAGAGTCTCTGGTCGGCAGACCGATCAGGTAAGGCCTTCCCCAGGCGATAAAAATTATATAATAGTCTGGATGCTGAGCGCCGGTCATTAGCGCCCATTTGTTTATTTCTCCTGAAAAAATCAGGGAGAAATTTAGCAAGAGGTTTATCTTCAGGATAGTGATCCAGCACTCGTAAAAATGATCTGAGTTGCTGTTCTGATCTCATTCCACTGGCTGCAACTCTAATGACCGATAGGTGAGCATCATCAATTCATCATTAATATATCCTAATTCAGGGTCATGATGAAAACGAAACTCATTATGCAGACCCTTATACTTTTCATTGTCCAGATGCATAATATAAGCTTTCCCATGTTTTTCCAGCAGATGGCCAAAAAAGTATCCGGTATCGAAACCCTTAATCGAATATTCTGATGGTTCCAGGTCATATTCAGCACGATATCGCGCAACAAACTGCTTTACATTCTCAGCCTTGTAGTTGACAAAATAAGAAGCACTCAGCTTGGTTTTTAGTGCCTGAAGTTTGGAAACATCCAAAAAGTCTGCCTTCACCCAGTTGGGATGGCCAAATACTTCAATCTCATATCCCTCAGTCCTGGTTTTTTCCAAGCGGTCAATCGTTGGAACTATGAAACTGCGCTCCGCAGAGGTAATGATGACTAAATTATTTTTGCCGGGTTTGATATAAGTTTGAATGTCAATCGCATTGGGTCTTTCAGTGATCAAAAACTTAGCCTTTCCGAGTTCATTGATATACTTTCGTAAAGGCGCAGCAAATTTTTCATCCTCCGTTTTTCCAGTATTAATCAGGATGATATTGACCATTTCAGGGCGATATTTTCGATCTATAAAATCTGCGACTTTCCACGCGTGCTGATCGATGGAATTGTTTATCGTCACCAGGTAAGGATACTTAAAATCTGATGGCGAAGAAGCTGCCAGGGGTGATACCTGCAATTTGGCAGAATCGGGGTTAGCTGATGCCGAAAAAAGCTTGATATCACTCGGGAAAACCGGCCCCACGAATAAATCATTTTGACGCACCGAGGCCATTCTCCCGAGACTCACAACCCGTGCGGCCTGATCCCTGGTGTCTAAAACCTGTAATTTGAAATGATGCCCGCTTTTGGCGACAAGGGAATCCAGCGCTAGTTTAAAGCCCTGATAGAAATCCAGAGCAAAGGCCGACCGATTTATTTCCTTCTGTCCTGCAGTCTGAGGATTGAATTTATTCAGCTCAAACGGCAGTAATAAGGCAATAGAATGGTTGCGCACTTTAATAGCCGGCTTGTTTTCCGGCTTCTTCTCAACTTCGGGAGTAGACGGCACCGACGCCGGTTTAACAGGGACAACTTTGGGAGAACATGCCGCTAAAAATAGCAGCAACCCGATAATACAAGCTAAACCCTTATTCCCATTCAATAGTAGCAGGCGGTTTGGAGCTAATATCATATACAACCCTGTTAATTCCTTTGACATTATTAATTATTTCATTTGATATCCGGGCGAGTAGATCATACGGCAGATGACTCCAGTCCGCTGTCATACCGTCGACAGAACCTACCGCACGCAAACAAATTACGTGCTCATACGTCCTCTCATCGCCCATAACCCCTACCGATTGAACCGGCAAAAATATCGCTCCGGCCTGCCAAACCTTATCGTACCATCCCGAACTCTTCAGGTTATTGATATAAATGGCATCTGCCTCTTGCAGGATGGCAACCTTTTCCGGTGTAATATCATCCAGTATACGGATGGCCAACCCTGGGCCGGGAAAAGGATGCCTGCTTAGTAATGACTCGTCCATTCCGAGTGTCTTACCCACTCGCCTCACTTCATCTTTAAAAAGCGTGTTCAGGGGCTCTACCACCTGCAGCTTCATGAAGTCGGGCAGTCCGCCGACGTTATGATGTGATTTAATCGTAGCAGATGGACCCTTCACAGATACTGATTCGATAACGTCGGGATAGATGGTGCCCTGCGCCAACCATTTCACATCCTTAACCTCATGGGCAGCGTCGTCAAAGACTTCGATAAAAACACGGCCTATGGTCTTTCTTTTCTTTTCCGGATCGCTTATCCCTGCAAGTTGACTAAGGAATCGATCTCCTGCCCTAACACCTCTTACATTCAGGCCCATGTGCTGATATGAATCCAGCACCTGCTCAAACTCATTCTTCCGCAACAGACCATTGTCCACAAAGATACAATGGAGGTTCTGCCCTATTGCCTGATGTAACAGCACTGCGGTAACCGAAGAATCTACTCCTCCCGACAATCCAAGTATCACCTTATCGTCTCCCAGTTTCTCCTTCAAGGATGCTACCGTGCTTTCTATGAACGCATCAGGAGTCCAATCCTGACTGCAGCCACATATATCAACGAGAAAATTTTCAAGAAGTTGTTTGCCATCCGTACTATGTGTCACTTCCGGATGAAACTGGATCCCGTAAACCCTGGAATCTTTAATGTGGAACGCTGCAATTTTCACCGAATCGGTGCTTGCAATAATCTCAAAATTATCGGGAATAGACGCAATCGTATCAGCATGAGACATCCAGGTCTCTGAGCCCCCGGATATATTCTTAAATAGTGGATGGCTATGATCGATAAAATCCAGCCTGGCTCTACCATACTCACGGGTAGACGCAGGCCTAACCTCGCCCCCCGACTTTTGGGCAATGTATTGTGCACCGTAGCAGATGCCGAGTATAGGATAATCCTTCCGGATAGTCTCAAAATCAATTTGCGGGGCATCTTCCTGCCTTACAGAGTAGGGACTTCCCGAAAAGATTACTCCTTTTACAGTCTCGTCAAACTCCGGAAGATGGTTAAACGGGTGGATCTCACAGTACACCTTAAGTTCTCTGACTCTCCGGGCAATCAGCTGGCTGTATTGCGACCCGAAGTCAAGAATGATGATCTTTTCTTGCATGGGCAAAGATACTTTTTTTGTTCACAGAGAGGAAATAATTATAGTTGTAAATCTGGAATGCCGTGGATAAAAAACAAATTTCTTAATTTTATACAGACATGGATGCAGTGAGCTTTAATGCATTTCTTGAACCTGTTGATGAGATCATGGTCCATCATCTCATACCTGTTCCGGATGAAATAGCCCATCAATTTGTAAAAGGAAAGCGGGCACCCAGGATATTATGCAGTATCTCCGGCAATTCTGAGTTTGCATGCGCACTGAATCCCCGGCATGGCAGGTATGTAATCATCGCCAGTTTACAGCTTATTAAACAGAATAGGCTGGCGGTAGGCTTACCGTTTTCTGTTTCTATCCGCATAGATCCTCATAACGGACTCGAGCTACCCGCAGAACTGGCTGAGGTTCTCAGTCAGGATGATTTTGCTAATCAGGTTTTTGAGTCGCTTAATGACGGCCATAAGCGAGGACTACTCTACTATGTCCGCCAGGCGAAAACCCTGGATACCCGGATAAAGAGAAGCATCGAGATCATGGAAAAAATGAAAACCAGATTCGGCTGAATATCCTCCTGATATAAGATTCCTAAATAATCCCCTGAAGCGATGCCCCTTTCCGGCCCAGCGCATCCACCTTCTTTTCAACTTCGGGATCTTTTACCAGTAAAGGCGCATGGTGAGGTTTAATTCTCGCATCGATAATAATCGGCCCTCTGCATCCCCAGTGCTTATTTTCAGTAAAAGCGTCAATACCATGGATGTCATGTGAAGGATTGCTCCGGGTAAACGTTACCCACACAAAGTTATTCACCGATGCAGCAGTAAATCCCGCATCGTCACATAGTATAATCAGTGGCAGGCCTCCCAGGTTCTCAGGTTTTAGAGTCTCATTCAGCATCTTTATTTCCTTTGCCGTATTTCCAGCACTCTGGTATGGCGAAGCCTCAAGCGCTAAAATACCCGGCATGATCATCTTATAATGAGCAAATGGCCGGGGCGAAGAGAATGAGCCTGGCAGCTCGGTCCATAACTCCCGCCTTTTATCGCCGGCAGCAGCAATCACCACCTTTGAACCAGCGTTAATATCCATTC
Organism: uncultured Sphingobacterium sp.; assembly: GCA_964521175.1. Lineage (GTDB taxonomy): Bacteria > Bacteroidota > Bacteroidia > Sphingobacteriales > Sphingobacteriaceae > Daejeonella. The sequence goes on along the minus strand of CAZFQV010000116.1, from coordinate 2,278 downwards.
CACTGTAATCCAGCGTGTCTATGGTGGTTCTGGTATAGAAATGCAGGTCGCGCGAAGGCTCTATCCTTTCCAGGATATGTCTGATAAAACCGGAAATATCGCTCGTTTTTAGCGCAGGTTCATCCTCTTTACTACTAATGAGTAAATACTTAGCCAGGCTGAGCTGGTTGGTTCCCAGAATATGATTGGCGATCGTCAGGATTTCCTGTGGCTTCTTTTCCTGCAGGTAAGGGGTATAGCGCTCACTCCCTATGGCGAACAGCAGCGGGTGCACTCCGGCAGCATCTACCGCATTAACCTCGTGAAGGCCCGGTATTTCCAGGGGTATGGCAGCGCCGGTAATTTCATGAATAATTTCTCCGAAGCTGGTGTCTTCCTGCGGGGGGCGACCGACCACGGTGAAGGACCAGATGGCATCTTTACGATGATATACATTCCGAACCTTCATCAAGGGGAAAGGATGCATCAGACTATAATATCCTAAATGATCCCCAAAAGGCCCTTCGGGTTTATTTTCTCCGGGTTCTACGATGCCGGTGATCACAAAATCCGCATCAGAAGACAGACAGAAGCCCTCATCGTCATAAAAATAACGAAACCGGCGGTTCCCTAATGCACCAGCAAAGGTCATTTCAGAAAGCCCTTCGGGAAGCGGCATCACCGCTGCAAGCGGATGCGAAGGAGGTCCCCCAATAAAAATGCTCACTTTAAGAGCCTCACCTTTTGCATTGGCCTTACTCTGATGCACGCCTATACCGCGGTGAAGCTGATAATGCAAGCCGATCTCTTTATCTTGAATGTATTCGTTTCCTCCAAGCTGTATGCGGTACATACCCAGATTCGCATTCATCACCCCCGGCTTGTCAATATCTTCAGTATAAACCTGGGGCATGGTCACAAACGGACCGCCATCCATCGGCCAGTGGGTAATTTGAGGCAGATCGCTAATCTTACATTTTTCAAACCTGGCTGATTGCTTCAGCGGCAAGGCAGACCAGGCAGTCATACCAGCACCTACATATTGGAACGGCTTTCTAAAGGCTTTCACAGGATCTGATTTCAGGTCAACGAGCGTTTTTACTTGATCTAAGGTATCCCGAAACATAAATTTCGACCGCTCCAGGGTGCCAAACAGATTAGATGCTGCTGGGAATTTAGTTCCTTTCAAATTCTCAAAAAGCAAGGCCGGGCCCTGCTTCTCATAAACCCGCAGATGGATTGCCGCAGCCTCCAGATAGGGGTCTACCTCCTCCCTGATCCTGATGAGCTGACCATGCTTTTCAAGATCTCTGATACACTCTGCAAAATTTCTGTAGCCCATGAAGCATAAATTGATTTTAGCCTGCAATTTAAGGAATTGGAGGGGATTAAATATGCTGAGTTAGCTGAATGTCTAATATAATCCAACTTTTATCGATAAGCGTTCCGAACGTGTCAATCGGGATCACAGACTAAAAACCAGTTTCTTATTCAATTTTTACTTCAAGAAAAGCCGGGCTGCAGTTTGATGATGGCCAAAGCGATTAAATTTTTAATGATATAAGCTTCGGGTGCTTTTTTGACAATTCGATACACCAAACTGTTTATCAGGGTCTTATGATCGTGCCGTCATTTTTTCTTACTTGCCAGTTCGACTTCGTGCCGATTGGATATTTGGCTGCTTCTTTCTCATCGATATCCACGCCAATACCTGGAACATCGTTTAAATGCATGTAGCCATTTTTCATGACAGGAGAGCCCGGAAACACCGACAGTAATTTATCAGAGAACTTAACGGCTTCCTGTATTCCAAAGTTCCATATCGCCATGTCTATATGACCGTGAGCGGCATGACCCACCGGCGATACATCACCGGGACCATGCCAGGCTGTTTTAATATTAAACCACTCTCCTAGCCTTGCCACTTTCATTGCCGGCGTAATACCGCCTATCTGCGAGACATGGCAGCGGATATAATCAAACCATTGGTTGACCATCGGCATTTTGAACTCATTGATATTGTTGAAAAGTTCGCCCATTGCGATAGGTACGGTAGTGCTTTTGCGTAGCAGAGCAAACCATTCCATATTTTCAGGAGAGAAAGGATCCTCAATAAAGAAAGGGCGATAGGGTTCCAGTTGTTTGATCAGGTTGATCGCTTCCATGGGTTGAATACGCTCATGGATATCATGTAAAAGCTCCACATCGTCGCCGCAAGCTGTACGCACTGCTTCGAACATCTTAGGCACTGACTTCAGATACGCCCGTTCATTCATGTAATTATCTCCGGGATATCCGA
>CAZFQV010000115.1:0-7078 GCA_964521175.1 uncultured Sphingobacterium sp. | reverse complement strand
CTTGCCCTGAGCGCTGGTAATAGTATTTTGTTTGGTATTTTCTTTTTCTGGCACGTTTTTTCCGGTACTAAAACTGATCGGCACGTTACTACCCGCAGGTGATACTCTAACGTATCCTGACATCTCTTGGTGTAGGGCACTACAGAAATCGGTACAATACATTGGATACATACCCGCCTTCTTAGGTACCCATTTCAGCGTGGTCGTTTCCCCAGGCATCACCAGAAGCTCAGCGTTCAGTGCGCCTTTTATTGCGAATCCGTGTGGTACATCCCAGTCTTGTTCCAGATTTGTGGTATGGAAATAGACCTCATCACCCACTTTGATTCCTTCAATATTATCAGGAGTAAGGTGAGAACGTATTAATGTCAGGTTCACATGAACTTTATTGCCTTCACGGAATACTTTTGCCTGTGCTTCTCCTTTAGATACATAAGGGTGATTGTTGTCTTCTAGTTTAAAGAACTTCAGAGATTTGTCTTTTATCAGACTAGCTGGTGCAGCCTGCGCATAGTGAGGCTCACCGATAGTAGGATAGTCAAGCAGCAACTGCATCTTATCCCCACTGATATCATATAGTTGAGCACTTTGAGATAATTCCGGGCCGGTAGGCAGGAATCTGTCTTTGGTGATCTTGTTATAAACAGTAAGGTATTTTCCACTTGGTTTAGCTGAGTCGCCTCCAGGAATGGATAAGTGACCAACTGAATAGAAAGTAGGCGCTCTGTCTAGAACTTCCAGACTCTTCACGTTCCATTTCACGACTTCACTGGATACAAACATGGAAGTATAAGCATTCCCCTTGTCGTCAAATTCGGTGTGCAATGGGCCGAGTCCTGGTTTTTTTACTTCGCCATGTAAAGCAGCTTCATATTTAATCACCGGAATACCATCATACTCGCCTTCAAATGCTTTGTCAGCAATGGCTTTTTGAATTTTATCGAAACTGAACACCGGGATCAATGCAGCTAGTTTACCACTGCCTACAATGTACTCGCCGGTAGGGTCAACGTCACAGCCGTGAGGTGATTTAGGACAAGGGATCATATAGACCAAGCCCGGGAAATCCTTCACATCAAGTACGGTAACCTGGTTCTTGATGGTAGAGGTAGCAGTATGAGTTGATTCATCGAAATGATTGCTGGCGTATTTCACAGCCTGCTTACGCCCTTTACCCGATTTTACGAGTTCTTCAGCCATTTTCCAGTTAACCGCCATAATGAAGTCCTTATCATTTTTAGAGGCGTTTACTTCAAGTAAAGTATTGGCCTGCTCAGTATTGTAAGTGCTGAAGAAGAACCATCCTGCAGACTTTCCTTTACCGGCGTGACTAAGATCGAAGTTTAAACCTGGAGTCTGCAGTTGAAAAGCAATATCCATGTTACCCTTGTCCTTATCTATACTGATGAAGGATATGGTACCCTTGAAGTTATCTTTGTAGGTATTAATTGGAACATCGCCGTTTTGATCATCTGGAGGTACGCTAAAACGAGTACCGGCTACGATATACTCCGAGTTTTCAGTAATGAACGGAGAAGAGTGATTCCCGGCACTGTTAGGAAGTTCCAGAATCTCAGCAGTACGGAATGTAGTCAAATCGATTCTTGCTACACGCGGAGTATTATTTGCATTCACAAATACCCAGCGCCCATCAATCGCTCCACTGGTTTGCGACATGGAGACGTGGTGAAGGTCATCCCATGGCACTTCGCCATGCGAAGTATTTAGCATAGGTTTGGTTTCTTCGCTGTAGCCCCATCCTTTTTCAGGATCTACGGAGAATACAGGGATTACTCTCAGCAACCTGCCGCTTGGGATGCCATAAACAGATAATTGTCCGCTGAAGCCGCCCGAGACGAAGTTATAGTATTCATCATACTGGCCCGGAGCGACATACGTTTTTGCTGCTGCATCTCCGCTCACGACAGATCCAGCATCTTTTGGCTTACACGCATTCAAGCCTGTTAATACTGCTAGGGCAGCCACACCCATTGCATACTTTGGATTAATTTTCATGATTATCCTGTTGGTTTATAATTGTGGAATTAGTATTCATAGTTATCCTGTTTAAACATGCAAACCGGTAAAAGAAGGCATATTTATTAGTCTTGAACGGTCGATGAAAAGGAGTGCTTGTTAGTTCACGCCGTCATTCTTGCGCATGAATTCGAGCAGACTCATTGCATCATCATCTGAGAGGTTTTGGTTAGGCATACGAACCAGACATAGCTCCAATTGGGCCTGTAATTCCGGATCCTGATCGATCATTGCATCGGTATTGGTTATGAAGTTCAGGATCCATTCAGGTTTATGACGCTTTGTTACACCAGCCCATCCCGGACCAACTAGTCTTTCGTCGGTGAGCTTATGACAGCTGCTGCATTTGAGCTGATAAACCTCGTCTCCGTGTTTCGCCTTTTGCTCATCTAACGCTCCGAGTTCCACGTCAGAAAATTTACCTTCACCACGGTGAGGATCATAAGAAGGGTTGCCATTTTCTGTAGCGTCCGTACTGCCTGCAGCATTGGTTGCGGAACTTTCTTGAGTGCTTGTATTACCTCCACACGCAGCTGCAAATGCTACAAAGATGGATACCATTGAGAATACTAGAAGTTTTTTCATATCACTTGATTTAGATATACCTGTTAATTTCTATACAAGTTTAACCAGCAAATAATCACAATTTTATGCGTATAATCATATATGACAAAAGTCATATATTTGTATAAGGCAGATCAAACTTCAGGCCGACCCCTGGCGGTACCTTTGATTATCGATGTTAAAAAGACCTCTATGATTGATTCAGAATTGTTATTGGCGCATGGTGCGGTCTATAAAAAGTTCAAGGCTAATGAGCCGATCTTCATGGAAGGAGATGCCTGTAGCTACTACCATGAAGTGGTGACAGGCGAGTTGAAACTAATTAATATCGATCATGAAGGCAGGGAATGTGTGCACGCGATTATCGAGGCAGGAGAGTCATTCGGGGAGTTTCCTTTATTTGATGATGCTCCTTACGCAGCCTCTGCTATTGCAGAAAGCGAATGCGAGGTGCTCAGGCTGCATAAGCCGCTATTCTTGGAGATGCTGAAAGGAAATCCCGTAATTTTATTTAATTTTGCCAGGCTTCTTTCGAAAAGACTGAGATTTAAGTACTCCGTAGTTAAGTCCATGTCTTCCAATAGTCCGGAAACCCGGATCATTAATCTGATCAATTACCTGAAGGCAGAGAATAAAAACTTTTGTGCTGATGATAGTCAGCTAAAGTTGACAAGACGACAAATAGCAGGCATGACCGGCCTAAGAGTAGAGACGGTGATACGCACAATCCGTCAGATGCATAATAAGGGCGAACTGCTGATCAGCCGCGGCAAGGTTTATTGTAAAGACATGCTGCATACCACGACGTTATAGATAATTTGATTGATTTTATAAAATAGCATGAAAAAATTTCTCCGGACTTGGCTTAGCATTTCATTTCTAAATCTGATACTCGTCGCATTTCTGGGAACAATCCTGCGGTACAAGATCGCTTTTTATCTTCCTTTTCTGGAGCAAAAAAACCTTCTTCATAGTCACTCTCATTTTGCGTTTGCTGGTTGGGTAAGTCAAACCCTGATGATTTTACTTATATATTACCTAAGTACAATTAACGGACAAGAGGTTATTAAGAGATATCGTTGGATTTTGTATGCCAATCTGTTTGCATCATACGGCATGCTGATAAGCTTTATTGTGCAGGGTTATGCAGCGGTTTCCATCACGTTTTCTACCCTAACTATTTTCGTATCCTATATTTTTGCTCTTTATTACTGGAAAGATCTGAATCGCCTCAAGGAGTATACCTTGACTCATTCCTGGTTTAAGTGGGCACTAATTTTTAATGTCATTTCTTCTTTAGGCCCCTTCGGTCTGGCGTATATGATGGCTACAGGTCACAATGATCAGCACTTGTATCTGGGGTCAGTGTATTTCTATCTGCACTTTCAATATAATGGATGGTTTTTCTTTGCGGGGATGGGTCTTCTAAACGATAAGTTGAAAATATTGCCCGGAGCGAGTAAAAAGCTGCGTTACATCTTTATTCTTTTTACCTCAGCATGTATTCCGGCTTATTTTCTCTCCATATTATGGGCGCCATTTTCCGAAAGAATCTATCTGATCCCGGTTCTTTCAGTGATTTTCCAGCTGCTGGCCTGGTACCTGATGCTACAACTACTCATAAGAAACATGGAATTGCTTGCAAGGCAGTTCTCTAAATGGGGACGTATATTGCTGTTACTTAGCGCAGTGGCATTTACTATTAAGCTTGTGCTGCAAACAGGTTCTATTCATCCTGCTTTAAGCCAGCTGTCTTATGGATTCCGCCCGATCATTATCGGCTATCTACACCTCGTTTTATTGGGAGTAACCAGTATTTTTATTTTTGGATATATCATCGGACTCAATCTGATTTCGGTAACCAACAATCTCATGAAGGGCATTTTTGTCTTTGTAGCCGGTGTCATCATTAATGAGCTATTGCTGATGATTCAGGGAGTAGGTGCTTTGTACACGATCATTGTGCCCTATATCAATACCTTATTGTTGGGTGCTGCGCTAATACTACTGATCGGTATCGTGATGATATTTACAGCCTCATGGAGAGCCAGGCCAGCATAGTTGCTTCCTGTTAAGATTATAGTTCCCGGTTCTTATAAATCCCCTTGGAAGCAAGGATACGGCCATGAGCAGAATGTTCCTTGTGCCTAAATGTTAAGCCGGTACTGACCAAACTTCTGCAAAGAAAAGCCCGACAAACCTAAGGAATGCCGGGCCGGGTGATTATTGGTTAATCTTATGTCAATGCAGGAATATGAATAAAATCAATAAGCCTGCGGATTTGCTCGAGGTCTTTTTTAAATGACTGGTCGATGGTTTTGGGATAGCTGACAACTTCCTGGATAAGCGATTCGTAATAGGCAATCCCCACCAATAACTGTTCTTTGAACTGATCGAGCTGCCTGCTCTTCTTTTCAGTAAGATTCTTAATGCCCGTTTCTATATCCTTTTTAAGATATGTCACATAAAGCTTAAGCTCATTTACGAATAGATTTTGCCTTGAAACTCCTTCAAGCAAATTGACGCGGCCGTAAATATGCTTAACCATTTCTTCCAGGGAATAGACCCTGGAAAAATAAGCCGTGTTAGGTCCGGGACAGATCGTTACAGCCTTGCTTTCACGGGGCTTAAGAATTCCGTTGCGGATGTATGCGGATGCTGCGAGTCCTTCACAAAGGCATACTTTTTCCGTGATTTCGTCAAAGCTTTTTTGATATTCCTCCTGTGGAAGTGATTTCGCATCGAGCTCTTTAATTTTAAGACTTTGATACTCCCGTGATGCGGTGCAGATTGGCTCTTGCGTAAATTCGGTATTTGAAACCAGGTACTTTTTTTTGCAGGGACTGCCGGGCCGTCCTTTCGCTATGCGCTCCAGGCGCTGGGCTTCGCCCGAGCTTTTTCTGAAGTTATTGAAAGGGATCCCTAAAGGCGAGGAACCGCTGATATAAAAATCTGTTTCGTCTGCTGTAGTAAGTAAGCCGGTGGTCTCGATATCCACATTAGTTGCTTCAGGTACCAGCAAAAATGGACTTCCCCATCCTGTACCGTCCAATTGGTAATATTGCTGGAGGAATTCATTCTCTTCAGCGGTGCCGATACCCCCCTGGTAGGTAATCCGGGTTGGCAGGGTTTCTGTAAATTGAATACCTCTCGCATTTAGTGCTGCATTATAGATCTCAGAAAGTGCAGTAACCATTTCCGCTCTTTGCTGCCTAAAAGCCTCAAGGATGGGACCCACCAGGTAACCTTCCGTAGCAAAGGCATGTCCACCGCAGTTCAGACCTGATTCTATGCGAAATTCGTGGATCCATAAGCCTTTCTTGGCTAGAAACTTAGCCTGTATAAAAGCCGAACGGTAGTCGCTCACTTTCAGAATAATCTTTTTTTGTGGCGCATGACCGTTCTGAGGATAAAAATCGCTGAACTCTTCCAGGTAGCTGTAAAGACGTAGATTCATCCCTGCTGATAGAACAAGAGAGGAGTTCAGGTCGCTTTTTTTTTATTTTTTCAGCGCAGCCAAGGCATCCGACAAGCGTTCGTCGTCGGGAGTACCCTCAGCATAATGATTCATCTTGTCTACTTTGGACATGATATTTACCTCGATAGCACCTTTAATGATCATAGTTCTAAGTTGATTTTGCAACTCGCTCTTCTTCTGCTGATCAGACTCAGCCAGCATATTCTGATAAAATACTTTAGCATCCGAATCAGGGGGTAACAGTTCGAAGTATTTGGTAATATCCGTGTCGGGGGCAAACGCTTGTTTCTTCAGCTCCTGATGCTGTTCTTCCACCAGACTATCGAGTAAATTAAGATAGGCGGTGAGTCGACGGGGGCGGAAGTCCGGTTCATTTTTATTGATCGGAACAGATGCTTCTTTGTTGGGGTCGTGATGTCTTCTTATTCTCTCGATGAGTTCATCATCGACAATGGACACAACCGATGATATTCCGTAACGTGCAACTTTAAGAGGGGTATCTACTGAGTATCCCAGGCCAAGCACCGGGATATGAAACGTATGACTCATATTATATTTTATTTAGACTGCTGAACTGAAAATTTGAGTAGCCGGAACCTTATCGATTAATCTGCGATCAAAACACATGCAAATATTGCGCAGAAAAGCCCGTCCGTTATCTGTAACCTGAAGTTGTTTATCGTCGATCTTAATTAATCCATCTTCCTCGAGTGAAAGAAGCCCCGAGTTTAAATAGGTATTTTCTTCCTGATCCAGACTAGCTGTGCCTTTGCACATGATATCTAAGATTATTTTTCTGACCTTCAGGTCTTCCGCTGTGAGAATATGACCTTTTATAAACGGGAATATACCCTTGGCGATCAGGTCGCGATATACCTCTACTGACTTTTCATTCTGAGCAAACGCATACCAGCTGTCGCTGATTGATGAAACGCCCAGTCCCAGCGAGAGTTTGGTGTATTGGTGAGTATAGCCCATAAAATTACGGTGACGCTTCCG
>CAZFQV010000114.1:0-7131 GCA_964521175.1 uncultured Sphingobacterium sp. | reverse complement strand
ATTTTGTGAATAAACACCCTACCGTAAAGATGCTCGCCTTGTCGTTTCTATTGCTCATTGGTGTATCACTCCTCGCAGAAGGATTTGAACAGCATATCCCTAAAGGATATATTTATTTTGCAATGGCCTTCTCTGTATTGGTGGAAATGCTCAATCTTAAGATGAAAAAGGGTACGGGTAAGCCGGTGAAGCTTCATAATATAAGGAGGAAAATAAAATAGTTCTGACAGGTTGGAGGGAGAGTGCTTCCTTTATTCTGGTACTGAATACCGCTTCCCTGATAAATGTTTACCTTTGCTGAGTCCTGATTTTGCCTGGAGATTGGAGCGTTAATCTCTTCGTAAATGATAGATTCGAGCTATATCATACAGGTATGCCTTTCGCCATTCGATCCCGGGTCTTCAGTAAAAAAACATAAATATACCAATGAAATATATAAGCTTTAGCGATGATCCTTCGATGAGTGCCGATGAATTTTTCATGAAGGAGGCACTGAAAGAGGCACGCAAAGCGCTCGAACTCGATGAAGTCCCGATCGGTGCTGTGATTGTTCATAAGGGCAGTATTATTGGCCGGGGGCATAATCTCACCGAGCGACTCAATGATGTCACGGCGCATGCGGAAATGCAGGCCTTCACGGCCGCCACTAATTATGTTGGTGGCAAATATTTGAGGGACTGCACTCTGTACGTCACCATAGAGCCCTGTGTGATGTGTGCAGGAGCATCCTACTGGACTCAGATAAGCCGTATTGTATTTGCTGCTCATGACGACAAACGCGGATTTTCAAAGGTTGGGAAACAGGTCATCCATCCCCGGACAGAGGTAGTCAGTGGAATTATGGCAGAGCATGCTGCTCAGCTGATGAAAGGTTTTTTTATTACCAAACGTTAAGTGTATCTTGACATATAAGTGAATAACTTTCAACCTTCCTGCCTTATATTTGTTATGTATATATTGTTAAACTAAAAAATAAATCTCATGGCATTTGAACTCCCGGCGTTGCCGTATGCGACAGACGCATTAGAACCCCATATTGATAAAACTACAATGGAAATACACCATGGTAAACACCATCAGGCTTATGTGGACAATTTAAATAAGGCGTTGGCTGGTACCGGTGGCGAAGGACAGAGCATAGAGGATATTCTTAAAAACATCTCTAAATACCCTGCTGGGGTAAGAAACAATGGCGGCGGACACTATAATCATAGTCTTTTCTGGACGGTTTTATCTCCAAACGGAGGAGGGGCGCCTACAGGTGATCTGGCAGCCGCTATAGAAAAAGCTTTCGGATCTTTTGACGAATTTAAAGAAAAGTTTGCCACCGCAGGTGCAACCAGGTTCGGCTCGGGTTGGGCATGGCTTACCGTCGACGGCGATGGTAAACTGGCAGTGAGTTCTAGCCCAAATCAGGATAATCCCTTAATGGATATTGCCGAAGTTAAAGGCACTCCGATCCTTGGGCTGGACGTGTGGGAACATGCGTATTACCTCAAATATCAGAATAAACGTCCTGCCTATATCTCAGCTTTCTGGGATGTTGTAGACTGGAATGCGGTTGCAGACCGTTACGGTAAAGCGAAATAAAATCTGCAGAAGCAAACTTTATCCTAAGAGTGATGTATTTATAGATAATATGTCACTTTTTTATTTTTAGGTTATGAGAAACTTCTTTGCTTTTGCCGCTCTTTTTGTCCTTACACTGCTTTCCGGCTGTGAACTGGTGGGAGATATTTTTAAAGCCGGTGCTTATACAGGTATCATCCTGGTGATAGTTATTATCGCCCTTATTATATGGCTCTTGTCTAAACTTAGGGGTCGAGACTAATTCCAGATAGATCTCTTCTGTTCTTACATTATCCATTATCTAAGCCGAGAGGTTTAAGACCTCTCGGCTTAAGGTACGGGGCAGACCTGTTTCTAAAATGATTTGCGTAACGGGAGAAACTATTCCGGCCGCTATCGCTTCATTCTTCCGGTCTCATGTGGTGTCTGCCTTTACTCCTGTTTTTAGTTTTAATTACCTGGCGGCTTGACAGGACTTGCATAAAGCATAAAGAAGAAAAAGCGAGTATTCGTCCTTTAATAAGCCAAATTCTTCATTAAAGCAGCCATAACGATATTATTTAAGAAGGTTAGTGCCTTCCTGAGGGAAAACGATCGCCGGCCTGAAGGTTTTAGCTTCTTCGGCATCGATAGTTGCATAAGCTATTATTATCAGGATATCCCCTTTCATGACTTTTCGTGCGGCTGCGCCATTTAAGGTGATCGTACCGCTTGCTCTTTCCCCGGGAATGACGTAAGTTTCAAAACGTTCACCATTATTGTTATTGACTACCTGCACCTTCTCCCCTTCAACAATATTTGCCGCATCCATCAGATCTTCGTCTATTGTAATACTTCCTATATAGTTGAGGTCAGCGTCTGTTACCGTAACCCTGTGGATCTTGGATTTAAGAATATGAATTTGCATAGCGCAAAGGTAATTAATCCGGAGCGAACCACTCTAAATAATTTAAAACAGACTAGCTGGGGCGGTTTTTAGGATATTGCCGTTTACTCTACAGTTACAGATTTAGCCAGATTTCTCGGCTGATCCACGTTACACCCTCTTAATACAGCGATGTGATAAGATAGTAACTGTAGCGGAATGGTAGCTAGCAATGGGAGGAAAATCTCATCAGCGTCGGGTATTTCGATCGTATAATCAGCCATATCCCTAACTACCGTATCCCCTTCCGTGACGATGGCGATGACCCTGCCCTTTCTTGCCTTGACTTCCTGAATATTGCTAATGACTTTTTCATAAGAAGAATTCCGGGTAGCAATAAAAACTACCGGCATCTCTTCATCAATAAGTGCAATCGGACCATGTTTCATTTCTGCAGCGGGGTAACCCTCGGCATGGATGTACGAAATCTCCTTTAGCTTTAATGCGCCTTCCAATGCAACAGGAAAGCCACTACCTCTACCCAGGAAAAGGAAGTTCCGGGCGTCTTTGAACTGACGGGCAATCTTTTTGATGCTCTGGTTAGATTCCAGGCATTTTTCAATCAAAGAGGGGATATGATCCAGTTCAGTAAGAAGATGAACCAGCTTGCTTTCTGAGAAAGTTCCTCTTTGCTGGGCCATATACAGCGCCATTAAGGTAAGTACAGTCACTTGCGCAGTAAACGCTTTGGTGGAAGCTACGCCGATTTCCGGGCCCGCATGGGTGTATACCCCGGCATGGCTTAGACGTGGGATAGACGCACCCACGACGTTACAGATCCCAAAGATGGTTGCGCCCTTTTCTTTGGCAAGCTCAATAGCAGCCATAGTATCGGCCGTTTCACCCGATTGCGATACGGCAATGACGATGTCTTTCTCGGATATGATGGGATTCCGGTAACGAAACTCGGATGCATATTCTACCTCGACAGGTATTCGGGCACATTCTTCAATCAGGTATTCACCAACCAGTCCTGCATGCCACGATGTGCCGCAGGCTACTATAATAATGCGATCAATGTTTTTGAGTTTCTCAGCATATTCCTTAATTCCGCCTAGCTGTACCTTTCCGGTAGATGGATAGATTCGACCACGCATGCAATCCTTTACAGATCTGGGCTGTTCATAGATCTCTTTAAGCATAAAATGATCAAAGCCTCCTTTTTCGAGCATCTCGAGCTTAAATTCGAGTTCTTGCACATAAGGGATGTGAACGACATTATGGATGTCTTTGATCAGTAGCTCATCTTTACGGATATAAGCGATCTCATTATCATTGAGATAGATAACATTCTTGGTATATTCTATGATTGGCGATGCGTCAGAGGCAATAAAATATTCCTGCTCTCCCACACCTATTACCATAGGACTACCTTTCCTGGCGGCTATCAGTTCATCGGGTTCGTCTTCACTCATGATCACGATAGCATACGCTCCTACAACCTCGTTTAAGGCGATCCTTACCGCTTCCCTGAGATCCAGAAAGGTCTGATTTTGTATGTCTTCAATAAGATGGATGAGAACCTCGGTGTCGGTGTCGCTGGTGAATATATGCCCGCGCGATATGAGCGTTTCTTTGAGTGTAGAATAGTTTTCAATGATGCCATTATGAATAATAGCCAGATGGCCGCTCCCCGAAGTATGAGGATGCGAGTTCCTGTCTGAAGGTTCTCCGTGGGTAGCCCATCGTGTGTGGCCAATTCCCATTTTCCCGCCTAGCTTGGCACCCTGGACAGCATTTACGAGATCATTTACCTTTCCAGCTTTCTTATATATATTCAGCGAGCCGTTCATCAGGGCTACCCCCGCACTGTCGTAGCCTCTGTACTCCAGCCTTTGTAAACCTTTAATAATTATTGGCCATGCTTCACGATAGCCTATATATCCAACAATTCCGCACATATTTGAAATATTATGAGCCGAAACTAGTGAAAAAACCTGTATTAAAAGAAGACATTATTATATCAATTTAGGGAATCTTACTGTAGAAAAGATTAAGCTTCATTTTATAGGTTGCTCCATCTTTACCACTCCCTATAACCACCTGAGACGCGGTAGTACCGGATGCCGTTGGCCCTTCTGATCGCGAATAGGCATTGCCTATAGGGGCGATATAAGCATCATATTGTTCGAGTTTTCCGTTAATAATATTTTGTATATAAGTGGTAATAACGAATTTATATCTTTTTTGATATTGGTCGTAAAACCCGCCGAAGCCCGCATCTGTAAGTGAAAGCATTGGATCCGTGCTAAAATCGGGAATAAATTGCCTTTGTTTGGCAATATCTGTCATATACATGATCAGTCGAGGCGAAGGCGCAAAGGTGGCTGTTCCTCCTTCTACAGAGACAATTAATTCTGCTTTATTGATCGTAATCTTACCCAATTCCTTGAGCTTTTCTACGAAAGGGAACCGCACCTTGGTGCGTAAACCACCCAGGCCTTGTACATAGGTAAAGTTGTATTCGGCGTTTGGCTTGTTTAGTTGGGTCACAATATTGGTTCCCGTATAGTCATGGCCAAATGACGCAGCTACTGGATTGCTATTGCTGCTTTGAATGGGGAATGTCCGAAACATAGTGTCAATGGTTGTACCTTCCGTGTTCTTATAATAAAGCTCCAACCTGCTGGAATCCGCAAGATTCAGGAAAGCTGTCCCACCCGGGCCTGTACTTAGTGCCGGGTTAACCCTTAGATAAAGACCTTTGATGAATTTGCTAAAAAGAATATCCGAACTGAAATTAACGGGATCAGCATTCAAAAAATTATCTTTTATAAAAGAAGCATTGATGGGGATTCTGATTTGTGGAGCCATCGCTTTTTCTACGTCGGGTTCACCCGTGATAATTTCGGTCACCCGGACGCTGTCCTTCCGTCTGACAGTAATTAACTGACTGCCAACCACCGAACTGTTGAAATCAAACTTGGCCGTATTAAAATAGTTCCGGGTGCCGTTCAACTGCGCGGCAAGCTGATGCACTTCCACCTGGAATTTGGATGTACTGTCGCCATAAAACTCGTCTCCATAACGCAATACCAGTACAGCTGAATCTAAAACAGGAGCCGTTCCGAATGTTACATCATTCTGAGGCAACTTCAGTGACATCGCAATACTGGCATATGTTTTTCCAAATATCGGATCAATCGAATAGCCCAGGGGATATTGAGATAACGAGTTGGTAATTATAGAATCTTCGCGTACAGTACTGGTGTGAATCGTTACGGTATCTGTAAAAATACCATTGATATCGGTTGTCGGATCCACATCAAGTCCGATAGAATCAGTATTCTGACAACCACTAAAAATAAAAAGACTTATTAACAAGGTCAATAAGTCCAGTTTGTATAATTTCATCTGTATTACATTTGTTTTAAAGCTCCTGATCCTAATTCTTTAGGACAGGCCCACCCTAATCGGGTTCAATTGCGATATCCTTAGGCGAGGGAAATAAGCTCTTCGTTAGCTATTTCTTCGTAAAGGTTGTAATAATTTTCGAAATCTGAAGTAGAAATGTATTCTAAGGTCGGTTTGTTAGCTTTTTTAACAAAATTTAACACTTCTTCGTTAATATTTTCTGAAGCAAATATAACCGCATCAGAATAAGAAACGGCTCCTAAGTTGAGCGCAGTATTGGTGCCTTCTGCATAATGTTCGGTGTGCTTGGAATTCATACCGCTCATAATAGCCTTGGTTGAAAATTCAGGGTTCAGGCAGCTGGTGAAGCAATCCTCATAAATTGAATAAACAACTTTGGAGTTTTTGAACGTGGGATCATCCTGATAAGTAGTTTTCAGATAGGCAGGTATTAGAGAACTCATCCAGCCATGGCAATGAACTACATCTGGCGACCATCCCAGTTTCTTAACGGTTTCTAAGGCTCCCTTACAGAAAAAGATCGCCCGTTCATCATTATCGTCGAAGAACTTATTGGCAGCATCGGTAAAGACATGCTTTCTCTGAAAATATTCTTCGTTATCCAGGAAATAAACCTGCATGCGTGCCGAAGGGATAGATGCTACCTTGATTATGAGTGGATTGTCGTTATCATTAATAATGATATTCATTCCCGAAAGACGGATCACTTCGTGAAGCCTGTTGCGGCGTTCATTGATGTTGCCAAATCTGGGCATCAATATGCGGATCTCGAATCCTTTATCCTGCATGGCCTGCGGAAGTTGGCGCGTAATCTCAGAAATTTTGGTTAGTTCAAGGAAAGGCGACATCTCATGTGTAATAAAAAGAATCTTTGTTTTTGCCATCTCCGATTTGATTAAATTAAAGTGTGAAGAAAAAGTTTAAGAACAGCAAAGATAAGCAAAAACTTAGGGATTAGCAACGATATATACAAGATGTTTTGGTGATATTTAAGTATTTAACCATTTTTGACCCCACTTAACAAACTATAACTTGGAAATTTTCACGACCCGTAAAGAGGTTCATAATTATTTAAAGAAGGTTAAATCTGTTGGTCAAACGATAGGCTTGGTACCTACTATGGGAGCCTTGCATGCGGGTCACTTATCCTTGATAGAAGCTGCCCTGAAAAAGACAGATTTAGTGGTATGCAGCATTTTTGTGATTCTTACCCAGTTTAATGATAAGAGCGATCTTGAAAATTATCCCCGACCCATCGAAGC
>CAZFQV010000113.1:0-7168 GCA_964521175.1 uncultured Sphingobacterium sp. | reverse complement strand
ATACGTGTATCGACAGACGAGCAAGCGGACAAAGGGTATTCGCAACGTGACCAAGAAGACAGGCTAAGAAGATATTGTGAAATAAAAGGCATTACGGTAAGGGATGTTTACATAGAAGACCATTCAGCAAAATCTTTCAAACGCCCAGAGTGGCAGAAATATTTATCCAACCTACGTAAATCAAAGAATAACAAATCGGGGTCAATAATACTATTTACTAAATGGGATAGGTTCAGTAGGAACGCAGGGGATGCCTATCAAATGATTAACCAGTTACGGTCGCACGGTGTTGAGCCTGTGGCAATAGAACAGCCCTTAGACCTTACCATTCCCGAAAACAAAATCATGCTTGCATTCTATCTTGCATCGCCGGAAGTTGAAAACGACAGGCGTGCGTTAAATGTCTTTCACGGAATGCGCAGGGCGAAAAAAGAAGGGCGCTATATGGGAACTGCTCCACTGGGATATGTCAATAAGATAACAGAGGACAAAAAGAAGTTCATTGCACCCCATGAATTTGAAGCACCGCTTTTAAAATGGGCGTTTGAACAAATCGTTTCCAATAATTTCAATACAGAACAGATTTGGAAAATGGTTCGGGAGAAAGCCGAAGGAAAAGGTCGGTTTAGCAAAAATAATTTTTGGGTAGCTGTCCGAAACCCGTTGTACTGTGGTAAAATATTCATTCCTCCCTATAAAGAGGAAAAGGGATATTTTGTCAAAGGGCAGCATGAGCCAATAATCAGCGAAAAGACGTTTGCCGATGTTCAGGATATTCTCGATGGGAGAAAAAGGGAGATAAAGCCTAAAATCGTGGCTATAGACAATTTACCGCTAAGAGGCTTTCTCAAATGTCCCAAATGCGAGCGTATGTTGACTGGAAGTGCTTCAAAGGGAAAGATGGGGAACTACTATTATTACTATCATTGTAGTTCCCCCTGCGGAACACGGTTCAAAGCAGACACAGCTAACGATGCTTTCTTAAAACAACTGCGGTATATGTCACCAAAAGAGGGCATGGTTGATGTTTTTATCGAAGCCTTTATAAAAGATTTTAATAACAAAACCAAAGCCCAAAACACCGAACGTACAAATATCATAGGTGAGATTGATGCATTGAACAAACGCTATCAAAATGCACTTTTAAAGAATGCCGATGGGGAAATGGCAGACGATGACTTCCAAGAAGTAAAGAAATTGACCAAAGGGAAGATTGAGGTTTTGGAAAGAAGATTAAACGACTTGGCAGTAGTAGGAACGGAGATTAAAGATTTGGTAGCTTCTACCTTAAAAAAGGTTGCAAACATTGATAGACGATATGAAAACGGCGATATTGAGGAAAAAAGGCTTATAGTGAGTTCGATGTTCCCTGATTTTTTGGAATTTGACGGAACACAACATCGAACTCCGAGACTAAATTCTGCGATTGCTCTTATTTATCAGAATAACAGCAAGTTACAGGGTAAAAAAAATGGGACAAGTCTATCGTTTTTAGACTTGTCCCAAGAAGTGACCCCTCTGGGACTCGAACCCAGGACCTACTGATTAAGAGTCAGTAGCTCTAACCAGCTGAGCTAAGGAGTCGTAATTGGATTGCAAAGAAACAAAATTCTTCACACTGATCAAAATGTCAGCTTTCATTTTAATTCGATCCATACCGGACCGTGGTCGCTGGTTTTTTCCCAGCCCCGGACATGGCGGTCGACGCCGCCGGAGTGCAGGCGATGGTCAAGCAGCGGATTGAGCAGAAAATGATCAATCCGCATACCGGCATCCCTACCATAAGCATTGCGGAAATAATCCCAGTAGGTATAAATCTTCTGATCCGGGTAGAGTTTTCGCAGGGCATCAGTCCAGCCCTGGTCCATTAACTTTTTATAAGCAGCCCTTGTTTCCGGCCTGAACAGCGCATCATCTACCCATCGCTCCGGCTTATACACATCCAG
Organism: uncultured Sphingobacterium sp.; assembly: GCA_964521175.1. Classification (GTDB taxonomy): domain Bacteria; phylum Bacteroidota; class Bacteroidia; order Sphingobacteriales; family Sphingobacteriaceae; genus Daejeonella. Next base: position 5,222 of record CAZFQV010000113.1, on the reverse strand, counting down.
CTCGTCAGGGATTACATTAAAATCACCGGTAATGACCACCGGTATGTCGGAAGTATATAGTTCAGCAGCACGTACAGTAAGCCTTTCAAGCCAGCTTAGCTTATAATCGAACTTCGGTCCGGGAGCGGGATTACCGTTGGGCAGGTAGAGGCAGGCGATCAGCACATTGTCGACCATCGCCTCGATATAGCGGCTTTGACCATCGTCCGGATCGCCGGGCAGCGCCCTTCTTACTTCCCTGATGTCGGCACTTCGGGAGAGAATGGCCACCCCATTCCAGCTTTTCTGTCCGTGCCAAAGCGAAGTATATCCCGCCTGAGCGATCATCTCTTCCGGGAATTTCTCCTGTGGGGCTTTCAGCTCCTGCAGGCAAACCACGTCTGGCCTGGTCTCCTCCAGCCAGCGCAGCAGAACCGCAAGGTGGCCGTTGACGCCATTGATATTATAGCTTGCTATCTTCATCATAGGTTAAAGTTATTAAATCCTAGAGCCAATCTTTTTCCTGCAGCGTAAAAATATCATTGACGGTAGTTTGAAAGACGGATGCAATTTTCAGGGCTAGCTTTGTGGATGGGACAAATTTACCGGTTTCAATCGAGTTGATGGTCTGACGGGTCACATTCACCCGCTCCGCCAGCTCTGCCTGGGTGAGATCTCGTTTTGCCCGTTCCACTTTTATGGAGTTTTTCATCTGCGTATATTTAATCCTTAATGATCGAATAAAGAATAATGCCAAGAAATTCGGTTCTTGATATTAATAGTTTAGCAGACTAAATGTAAAGTAAACTATGCATCATGTCAAGTATGAAAAATTTTCATTGCTATTTCGATAAGTGTCCCGTTCATCTGATTCTCTGGAAATGGCTAACTTGTCGCTACCATTAAACCTGATTTTTGATGAAGATACCCTTTGATGTAATGAAATCACGTTTTTCAGAAATACTGATGAAACTAGGTTTCGATAAAGATAAAGCAGAGCAATGCGCAAGAATATTTGCAGAAAGTAGTCTGGATGGAGTATACACTCATGGACTCAATCGTTTTCCATCTTTTGTAGACATGATCCGGAAGGGCTTTATTGACAGTAAAGCCGAAGCGGTACTGGAAAATTCGATTGGTATGATGGAGCAATGGAACGGAAAGCTCGCCCCAGGCATACTAAATGCGCGCTCCTGTATGGGCAGAGCGATCGAACTGGCAGGGGAGCATGGCATCGGTTGTGTGGCTTTGAGAAATACCAACCACTGGATGCGGGGAGGAACCTATGGCTGGCAGGCGGCCGATGCAGGATATATAGGAATATGTTTCACCAATACGATTGCCAATGTTACGCCCTGGGGAGGGACCGATCCGCGACTGGGAAACAATCCATTAATCATAGCAGTACCCAGAAAGGAGGGGCATATCGTCCTGGACATGGCAGTTTCTCAGTATTCTTTCGGCAAGGTTATGCAGTACGAAGCGGCTGGCAAAGAATTACCCTTCGCGGGGGGCTACGATGAGCACGGCAGGCTCAGCACCAATCCATCGGTGATAAGCGCTACCCGGCGGCTGCTGCCTATAGGTTTCTGGAAAGGCTCTGGTTTATCGCTGATGTTGGATCTGTTGGCCAGTATCCTGAGCAAAGGCAGGAGCACTGCAGATATCACCTCGTCTGGTATCGAATCAAACCTGTCACAGGTGTTTATAGCTCTTAAGATGGACGAATCCGAGTCTTCTAAAGCACATGTCGAACAAATACTGGTATTTGTCAAAAGCAGTCCGCCGGAAGACCGGGATAAGCCAATAGCCTATCCGGGCGAACATACCCTGTACACCCGTAAATTCAATCTGAAAGAAGGGATACCGGTAAATGAAGAAATATGGAATCAGGTTCTTAGCATGTAAAAATATCACATGCTAAGAACGATCGGAGGGTTGGGGTCAATTGATCTTGTTATCCAAGGAGTGGCGTCCAGGACCAATAAGAAACAATGCCAGGAAGAGGCCGAAATAAAGAAACGGCAGTTCCTTTTTTCCGAATTCATCGGCAGAATGCACAATAAAGAATACGGTAGTCATATTGAGGACAATGATGGCTGAGGCCACCCGGTTAAACAGACCCAGTAGAACCAGCGTCGCGCAGAAGAATTCAGCGAACGTGGAAAGATATAGTGAGATCTCTTGCCCGATGCCTAAAGGATTCATGAACTGTGTGTTCCCGGAAAGGACTTTCAGTAGTTTCGGATAGCCATGGGTCAATAATCCCCCTGCTAAGAAGATCCGAAAGATTAAAAGGCCCAGATCAAGAGAAATAGGACTGCTGTTTAAGAGTTTTGATTTCATTGTTAAGGGTTTAGGTTGATTTTTTAAGATTCTAAGATAATTAAAAATGAGATAAGCAAAGTTAAAAAAGGCGGGCAGGGTAATAAGCCGTTAATTGTCAGATTTTTGATACGAACAATTGCTAATTTTAGTAACTCAATAAATTAAAATGGAATGAAGGCAATTCGTTACACCGTTCTTATCCTGTTTGCAATCATGATGATCAGCTGGATCTTGGATCCGGGGATGAACCATAATATTTATTTGAGCTGGACGACCTTTGCCGGTAACAATGATGGCAACCGGTATTCCGCCGGAGATCAGATCACCAAAGAAAATGTGGCTAAGCTTGCTGTCGCCTGGGAGTATGATACGGGTGATCAAGCGAAACGCACGACCATCCCCACCACGCCGCTGATGATTGACGGTGTTTTATATGGCGTCTCACCGCAGCTCAATCTTTTTGCCCTTGATGCCTCCAGCGGAGAAGAAAGATGGCTGTTTAAGCCCCTGGATCCGGAGGCGAAAGGCTCCGTCAGGGGGATTGCCTACTGGCGGGATAAAAAGGGCAGTGATAAGCGTATTTTTTACGCTACCGGGCCCTATCTCTATGCGGTAAACGCAATTGACGGAACCATAAGGAAAGATTTCGGGAAGGGTGGATTTATCGATCTCCGGGAGAATCTGGACGGAGATTTTGAGAATAGTTCGGTGGCGGGAAATGCTGCCCCTACGATATATAAAAATTTGCTGATTACTTCGATGAGAGTGTCTGAAGGAGCCGACGCCGTGCCTGGCCATATCAGGGCGTTCGATGTGATCACGGGTGAGCGTAAATGGATATTCCATACGATACCGCAGCCCGGTGAGCCGGGTTATGAAACCTGGGAGGATGGCGGGGCCTGGAAAAGGGTAGGCGGCGCCAATAACTGGGCAGGTATGGCATTGGACGAAAAAAGAGGGATCGTGTATGTCCCGACCGGCTCTGCTACGCCCGACTTTTACGGCGCAAACCGACTTGGCGCCAATTTATATGCCAACAGCCTGATTGCGGTGGATGCGGCAAGCGGAAGATATCTATGGCATTTCCAGGTAGTGCATCACGACCTCTGGGACCGTGATCTGCCTGCTAATCCCAATCTGGTGCGTATCCGGAGAGATGGCAGGATGATCGATGCAGTGGCGCAAATCACCAAGCATGGCTATATTTTTGTATTTGACCGGCTGAGCGGCGAGCCGGTATTCCCGATTAATGAGGTTCCGGTGCCGCCATCCGACCTTCCGGGTGAAATAGCATGGCCTACTCAGCCGATTCCGGAGCTGCCCGAGCCTTTCGCCCGTCAGCAATTCGGTACTGACGACATCAGCGACAGAACACCGCAGATCCGGGAAGCATTGCTGGCAGAGTTTTCAAAATATCGCAGCGGCCGCGAGTTTATTCCGCCGAGTTTTCAGGGTGGCATCACCTTCCCCGGCTTTGATGGTGGTGGAGAATGGGGCGGAGCGGCAGTTGATCCGGCAACGCAGATTATGTATATCAGCACCACCGAGCTGCCGTGGTGGACGCAGATGATCTCCAACCCGGCACTGAACAGGATAGCCGGGAATACCTTTAAAGAGGTGGGTAGGAGTGTGTATGCGAGGTATTGCATTAGCTGCCACGGCCCGGAGCTTCAGGGCGACGGCAAGGCATTTCCGTCTCTCAAAGATTTGAATAAAAAATATAATGAGCAGCAGCTGCGGCAGATTGTCGACAACGGCAGGAATATGATGCCTTCATTCAGGCAGATTGTGGAAGCGGAGAAGGCGCCGCTGATGACTTACCTTCTCGACCTGCAGGATAAGGAGGCTCTCCCGCCGACAAGAGATCAGAAGTCTGCCCCTTCACGGGATATTTTGCCACTCTACTCCATGAACGGTTATCATCGATTTTTTGATAAAGATGGTTACCCGGGGATAAAACCGCCCTGGGGTACGCTGAACGCCGTGAACCTGAATACAGGCAAGCTTCTATGGAAGGTTCCGCTTGGCGAATTTGAAGAACTCATGGAGCAGGGTATGCCCAATAGCGGTACCGAAATATATGGTGGCCCGGTGGTCACCAAAGGGGGTATTGTATTTGTAGCTGCTACGCAGGATGAAAAAATCCGGGCTTTTGATAAGGAAAACGGCAAACTGCTATGGGAGGGAAAACTTCCGGCTGCCGGATTCGCCACCCCGGCGGTGTATACGGTCAACAATCGGCAATATGTGGTCATTGCCGCCGGCGGCGGTAAACTCGGCATGAGATCGGGAACGAAGTATGTGGCGTTTGCTTTGAAGAAGTGATGGGTTGGGTTTATGTTGTTTTGAGGCCTGACCAATACAATCGTTAGTCGATCACTAAAGCCATCACTTATAATTAATGAATTTCGTCCGCTCTTAGCCGCGGGGCCAAGTTCTTTTTCTGTAGGAAAAAAGAACGAAAACCCCACCGCTGCGCCTGCTGCTTTGGAAGTCTATGCTTTAGCTTGGCTGGCAATTGCCGCAGCAGCCAAGGCGGAACAAAGCAGAACGGAGAGATACTACTATGGCTGGATGATAACCCCAATTATCAATGAGGTAATTCCCATATCAAAATCCTGGTTACCATGGTTAATTTTAATTGAACTCACCTCAATAAGAACCTATGCGCACTGGGGTGAAAGAACGTCGCCCGGGTGGCCGGAAGCTTCATCAAAAAAAGCAATCCCGGTCATTTCGAACGCAATTTCATTATAAACGTATGTGAGAGATCTTCCCGCAGCGTGCTTGCAATGGAAATTTTGGGTAGCAATAGAAAGATCCCTCAGCGCTGAAGGAGCGCTTTCGGGATGACACAATACAGGAGGCCGCTTTCGGGTTTGTGACATGTCGAGCGGGGCTAACGAGACCTCCCG
>CAZFQV010000112.1:0-7203 GCA_964521175.1 uncultured Sphingobacterium sp. | reverse complement strand
TATCATCATCGCAATTATCCTTATTTCTCTACTTAGGCTGGCTCAGTTCAGGGATTTGCGTATCATGTTTATTTCGCTACTTCCCAATATTATCCCGCTGATCATCACCGCCGGACTCATGGGCTTCTTCAATATTGCGTTAAAACCTTCCACTATCCTGATCTTCACCATCGCTTTCGGCCTGGCTTCCGATCAAACGATCTATTTCTTAACCCGCTATCAGCAGGAACTGCAGTCGACCAAGCTGAGTCCTTCTCAGGTAATTTCCGACACAATTATAGAAACCGGGGTAAGCATGACCTATATTGCGCTGGTACTGTTCTTTGGATTTGGGATCTTTGCCGCCTCAACCTTTGGCGGTACGATGATTCTGGGAATATTACTGTCCATCACCCTGATCATCGCCCTAGTATCCAATCTCACTTTATTACCAGCCTTGCTAATCCTGTTGGATAAACGCAAGGTGAAAAGACGGGCAAAAGCTAAAGGTGAAACCTGGGACTTATAACCAGGAGTTTCAGGATCCAAAATCGATAAAGAGCTGAATGGAATTAGAGGCCGTAAGCTATATCTCCTGCTCCTCCGCTTCAGCCGCCCTCTCTTCTAGAATCGATTTTCTATCGATCTTCCGAATTAGGCTATAAATGATCGATAAAAATCCGACGCCGAAAGCCAAAGTCCCGATGATCATCGCCCAGCCATATTTGAAGGTCTCATTATTCATGAGGTAGTATCCTAGGAGATTAAATGCTACTCCGGTAAGAAGCAGCCAAATGCCGCGACGCATATATTTATTCATCATACTTGTTATTAGAACAAAGATAGGTAATTCTGGTTTGCCAAATTGAGTTCACACTATTCTTCTGCGTATGAATGACCGAAAAGACTCGGTTTTAAGCCTTAAAATACTTAACTTTGCATCCTTAAATTTTGAGTTAAACCACTGATGTACAAAGAATATAAGCAGCTTGATCTGTCAAAAACAGGAAAAGAGATATTAGAATACTGGAGAAACAACCAGATTTTTGAGAAGAGCATTTCCAACAGACCCGCCTCCAAATCTTATATTTTCTATGAAGGGCCACCCTCAGCCAATGGTATGCCCGGAATACATCACGTAATGGCCCGATCTATTAAAGATATATTCTGCCGGTATAAAACATTAAAAGGGTATCGTGTTAAGCGAAAAGGCGGCTGGGACACCCATGGTCTCCCCATCGAGCTTGCGGTAGAAAAGAAACTAGGTATCACCAAAGATGATATCGGCAAGACCATTAGCGTCGAGGCCTACAATGCTGAGTGTCGTCAGGAGGTAATGAAATATACTGACGTATGGAATGACTTAACGGGTAAGATGGGATACTGGGTCGACCTGGAGCACCCTTATATCACCTATGAAAATGGATATATTGAAACCTTATGGTGGATCTTAAAGCAGTTTTATAATAAAGGACTGTTATACAAGGGTTATACCGTACAACCTTTTTCGCCTGCGGCCGGAACCGGACTAAGTTCTCATGAACTAAATCAGCCTGGTACTTATAAGATGCTTAAAGATACTTCCATCGTCGCCGAGTTCCGCATCAAAAAAGATCAGGTACACCCGATAATCCCTGTTCTTTTTGAAGATGATGCGGAGGACACCGCAATCATCGCGTGGACCACTACTCCCTGGACGCTACCATCTAATTGTGCTCTTGCTGTAGGCTCGTCTATCGAATACGTAAAAGTCAAAACCTTTAATCCATATACATTCCAAGCCTTGAGCGTTGTGCTTGCACGCGATCTCGTACCCAGATATTTCAAAGACGAAGCTAAAGATCTTCCTTTTGAGGATTACAAAGAAGGCGATAAGCTGATCCCCTGGGAAATAGCCGCCACGTTTATGGGTTCTGATCTATTGAACCTGCGTTATCATCAACTGATGCCTTATGTAAGTAATGAGAATCTGGAACAAAATGCCTGGAAGGTTATCCCCGCGGATTTTGTCACCACGGACGACGGTACAGGGATCGTGCATATCGCTTCGGTATATGGCGCAGACGACTTTCGCGCTGCCCGTGAAAATAATGTGCCTTCGGTGATGATAAGGGATGAAAAAGGAAATGAGCTTCCGCTGGTTGACAGGCAGGGTCGATTTGCCAGTGAGGTTACCGATTTTGCAGGCCGCTTTGTGAAGGAAGAATATTACAGCGATGAAGAACGGAACGCCTCTGATTTCAAGCCTACCGATGTACTCATCGCTATAAAACTCAAAGAAGACAACAAGGCTTTTGATGTTAAAAAATATGAGCACAGCTATCCCCATTGCTGGCGCACCGATAAGCCAATCTTATACTACCCTCTTGATAGCTGGTTTATAAAAACTACGGCTGTAAAAGACCGGCTCGTGGAGCTAAATAAAACCATTAACTGGAAGCCCGAATCCACCGGGAATGGTCGTTTTGGGAATTGGCTGGAAAACCTGGTGGACTGGAATTTGTCGCGTTCCAGATATTGGGGAACACCTTTGCCGATATGGCGGACGGAAGACGGTGACGAGGAGTGCTGTATCGGATCCATCGCTGATTTGAGAACCGCTATTGCTGCTTCAGTCAAAGCTGGCTTCATGGATGCCGATTTTGAGATTCATGATATGCATCGCCCTTATGTAGACGAGGTTGTTCTGGTATCGCCCAAAGGAAAAAAAATGTTCCGAGAGCCCGACTTGATCGATGTATGGTTCGATTCAGGAGCAATGCCCTATGCCCAATGGGGTCTTCCACCAACCGAAGCTGGAAAAAGCGGGGATATCAAGCCCGAAGAGTTTATAGAATACTGGAACAAGAGTTCCGGAAACGCAGGTGAGGCTGGCTCCATCTATCCCGCTGATTTTATTGCGGAAGGTGTCGATCAGACCCGTGGCTGGTTCTTTACCCTGCATGCCATAGCGGTAATGTTAAACGATAGCGTGGCATTCAAAAATGTAGTTTCAAACGGACTGGTGTTAGACAGGAATGGCAATAAAATGTCGAAACGACTGGGTAATGCGGTAGATCCCTTCGAAACCATAGAACAATATGGTGCAGACCCTACACGATGGTATATGATCAGTAATGCCGCTCCATGGGATAACCTAAAATTTAACGTGGAGGGCATCGATGAAGTGCGTAGAAAATTTTTCGGAACATTGCACAATACCTATGCGTTTTTTGCGCTTTACGCCAATATTGACAACTTCAGATATCAGGAAGAAGATATTAAGGAACGGCCGGAAATTGACCGTTGGATTATTTCCCTTCTTAACTCTTTGGTACTGGAAGTAGATCAATACTATGCTGATTATGAGCCCACAAAAGCCGCCCGCGCCATACAAGAATTTGTAGATGAAAACCTGAGCAACTGGTATGTTCGCTTATGTCGCCGTCGTTTCTGGAAGGGTGGATATACTGAAGATAAGATATCTGCTTATCAGACTCTTTATACCTGCCTAATCAGCATTGCTAAGCTTATGTCGCCAGTGGCACCGTTTTTCAGCGACCGCTTGTATATGGATCTGAATAGGGTAAGTGGCAGAGAGGAAGCAGAATCAGTTCATTTGTCTGATTTTCCTGTATATGATAAAGTACAGGTGGATAAAGCTCTTGAAGAACGCATGAAGCTGGCTCAGGACATTTCTTCACTAATTTTATCGTTACGTAAGAAAACGGGCATCAATGTGCGTCAACCCCTTGGCAGGATATTAATTCCAGTAATGGACAAAGGTTTCGAGCCTAAAGTCGAGAAGGTGAAAGATCTCATTTTAGCAGAGACAAATCTGAAGAAAATTGAGTATATTACTGACACGGTGGGATTTATTCACAAAAAGATCAAACCCAATTTTAAAGCTCTGGGTGCCAAGGTGGGAAAGGACATGAAACTGGTTGCTCAATCACTTACTTCACTTTCACAGAAGGAGATTAGCAATTTTGAGGAACAAGGTAGCTACGAGATTCCGCAAGCCGGCTACAGCATCAGCATCAATGATGTAGAAATTGTCGCAGAAGATGTTCCCGGCTGGCAGGTTGCAACTTTGGGCAAACTAACCGTTGCGTTAGATGTTACATTAACCGATGAGCTAAGGCAGGAAGGGATCTCAAGAGAGCTGGTGAACCGGATCCAGAATATGCGGAAAGAGCATGGCCTGGAAGTCACTGATAAGATCCGCGTGCTGATCCGGGAGCACCCGTATATTTCAAAGGCAGTGAAAAATAATTTGTCTTATATTTGCACCGAAATCTTGGCTGAGTCATTTGAGATCGTCAACGATTTAGATACCGGAGAAGTAGTAGACATTGAGAAGAATGATCTAATGATATCAATAAAAAAAGCATAGATATGGAGAAGTACGAAAAAACAAGGTATTCTGATGTAGAACTACAGGAATTTAAGGAACTTATTTTAGAGAAACTGCGCAGCTCAAAAGAAGAACTAGCCGCTTTGACCCAATCGTTAAGCAGTCCGAATATAAATGGCACCGACGATACCGCCGGAACTTATAAAACACTAGAAGATGGATCGGCCACGCTGGAAAAGGAATCAATAAATCAGTTGGCCGCCAGACAAAAGAAATTCATCGATAATCTGGAAAGTGCATTGGTTCGAATTGAGAACAAAACTTATGGGATATGCAGAGAAACAGGCAAGCTTATCCCGAAGGAGCGCTTGCGAGTGGTTCCTCATGCAACATTGAGCATGGAAGCCAAATTAAAACAGGCCTAAATGAAATCCTTTACCAAGCCGTTCTTCGCAGTTCTAATCATATTAATAGCCGATCAGGCGCTCAAGTTTTGGATTAAACTTAACATGACTCTTGGGCAGGAATACAAAATCCTGGGTGATTATGCGGTAATCCACTTTACCGAAAACAATGGGATGGCCTTTGGTATGGAATTCGGTGGCGAGGCGGGTAAGCTGGCCTTAACGCTCTTCCGAATTATTGCGGTCTGCGGTATCGGCTATGGCATAGTCTATCTGATTAAAAAGAAATATCATCGCGGGTTAATTATGAATCTTGCATTGATTTTCGCCGGAGCATTGGGAAATATCATTGACTCGACCTTTTACGGGCTGATCTTTAGCGAGAGCAGTTATTACGAGCCCGCCCGATTGTTTCCTGCCGAAGGGGGATACGCCAGTTTGTTTCATGGTAAGGTTGTCGATATGTTTTATATCCCCCTTATACAGGGAGTATATCCCTCGTGGTTTCCACTCTGGGGTGGCGAAGACTTTATCTTTTTCCGTCCGGTGTTTAACCTGGCCGATTCAGCCATCTCAGTGGGAGTCGTCCTAATCCTGATCTATCAAAAAAGATATTTTAAAGAAGAAACCAAAGAGGAGGTCTTCCCTCACAGCGAGATCATAGAGGAATAGTAAAAGCTCTAAAAATAGGCTTACCCCCTGCAGCTCTGGGTCAATGTAGCTTACCGTGAATCCAAATTATCTTTTAATATAATCCCATCTTATGGAATTGGCACGAATTTTTCATCCAGAAAGAAAGTTTAACCAATTACTTAATATATCATACAATGAGAAATATCATAACCGCAGCATTGATCTGCATATTCAGCCTGAGCGCATATTCGCAATCCATCGATACCCGTAGAAAAATTGAAGTGAACGGCTCAGCCGAAGCCGAAGTGACACCTGATATTATTTATATCAGCATGTCATTGAAAGAATATTTCAGAGACAATAACAACAGGAAAAAAGTAGAGATAGAGGAATTGGAACGCCAGCTTCAATCAGCTGTTTTAAAGGCGGGAATTCCGCAGGAAGATTTTACAATCAACAATATTTCCAGTTACACCAACTATTGGGAAAAGAAAAAGAATATTGAGTTTCTCGCTCGCAAGCAATACCGCATTAAGGTGACCAATCTTAGTAAGTTTAACGAGATTATGAGTGCCGTGGATCCAAAGGGAATAGAAAGCAGCAACATATCCGGCTATGACTATTCAAAAATAGAAGATTTAAAAAAGGATCTCAAGATCAAAGCCTTGCAGGCAGCAAAAGATAAAGCTACCTACCTGATTGCAGCGATAGGCGGTAGTCTCGGTGGTCCGATCGATATCCAGGAGATAAATAACGAGTATTATCCCCAGCCAATTTATCGCGCCAATGCCATGATGAAAACCAGCGAGTCGATGGATACCGCTATGCCTGATATTGATTTTAAGAAAATCAAGCTTTCTTACCAGATGCGTACGGTATTTGAAATAAAATAAGACCTTTGTTATTGTGGCTTATCACAATCTCAAATCGGCTGACTATCAATGGATGTTTTTCATGAACCCAGAAATGTTGTTCCCTCCAGGAAAAAGATCATCTACCCCATTCAGCATGAACTGAGGAGTTATCTATTGAAATATGACCGGGAGGTTAAACTTCCGGTTCAATACTCTGATCTACTTCGGTTCAATCTGTTTACGCCTTTGCTCGACAAAGAAGGGAAAGATACCCTGTGGCATACGGTCTATTATGACGAGAGTGAGATGAAGGAGCTGTTCCCTAATCTCGCTTATATCTATGCATTGATGAATACGGATGGGGATACCGCGGTAATGGAGCATCTTTCCGTAGCTCGCATTGATTACTGTACGTTTGCCAATACCCGCCCATTTCGGATACGTATCATTAACAAACTGAATGATAATTATGACCACTTTTATATTAAAGTGGCGGATGCCTCCCGCGTATACGGGCTGGAGCTGGAGCACATCCTTTCTCCGAATCGTATCATCTATATGACTGACGGGAACACTCTAATAGAGGAACATATTCCGGGCCTTCCGGGTGATGAATTCATAAAACGCAGATTAGAAACTTCGAAATTCAACCAAATACGAATCTGCAAGGAGTTCGTAAAATTCAATGAGCGCTGTTTTGTTCGTTTACTCGGCGATATGCGTTCTTATAATTTTGTCGTAGATATCACTCCTGACATTGAAGGCAATCAGTACCGCATACGGGCGATCGATTTCGATCAGCAGTCATATGAGGGCAGGCTAAAAATGTATCTTCCCCACTACTTTAAAGAGAATTTACGTCTCGTTCAGCTTGGAATTCAGCATATGGACGTCACGACCATGCGGCAATATCAGGAAGAAGAACGATCTCTCATTTCCAATCGCTTCAGATCAGGATATTACCGCCTGGAGGATCTTTTTCGGGTAATGACTACAG
>CAZFQV010000111.1:0-7222 GCA_964521175.1 uncultured Sphingobacterium sp. | reverse complement strand
TTACGTTTGTTAATAATCAGCCATTCATTCTTAAATCAGGCAAAATCACCACTCGAATTGCCCTGGATGAAAATACCGCAAGCTCAAAAATATTCCGGATAAAATCTACTTCCAATGATTCAGAAGTGCAGTTCTTTCCTGAAGGCGGTGACTTGGTAAGTGGCCTGGCCTCACGGGTGGGTTTCAAGGCCTTGGGAGCGGACGGCTTGTCAAGAAATATATCCGGATATGTTAGTGGTCGTTCCAATACCAGGCTGGCAGAGTTTCGTTCGGGACATGCCGGAATGGGGTATTTTTACCTAACCCCTTCTCCAGATGAAATGTACACGGCCCATATTATTTTTGAAGACGGCTCCGAAAAATCTTATCCACTGCCCCGAATACTCCCGCAGGGCTATGTACTTAACGTGATAAATACCGATCCTGAAACCCTGAATATCAGAGTAACTACCAATAAACCACTGCAGCCGGATGCAAAATTCACCCTAATTGCTCAGGCCAACGGGAGAGTTTATTATGTTGCGAGGAATAAGCTTGAAACCCAGGCGTTCAGCACGAAAATACCGAAGGCTCGATTCCCTACCGGGATCTTGCAGCTCACCCTTTTTTCTCCCGGCAACGAGCCGGTAGCCGAGCGACTTGTCTTTATCAACCATCACGACTTTTTAAACATCGAGATAGGTTCTCAAAAATCCGTTTATGAAAAACGGGAAAAAGTGAAACTTACTCTTGCTGCACGCGATGCTGACCATCATCCGACGCTTGGTAGTTTCTCGGTTTCAGTTTTAGATGAGTCTAAGGTTCCGTTTAAAGAGGAAGATGAAATCACCATTATTTCGAATCTGCTTCTTAGCTCAGATCTGAGGGGCTTTATCGAACAGCCAAATTACTACTTTAGCGATGTTAACGAAAAAAAGACTCAGGAACTTGATGTCTTGTTGATGACCCAGGGTTGGCGTCGTTTCGAATGGAAAAATATCCTGTCGGGAAACTTTCCAACACTATTATACCATCGGGAAACCGATATGGAAATTAGCGGAAGGGTAATCACAGCGAACGGCAGGCCAGTCATCGGCGGGAAAGTTACGCTGTTCTCCTCTGCGGGCGATGTCTTTCTCCTTGATACCATAACGGGATCAAATGGTGAATTCAAGTTTGACAAGCTTAATTTCAGCGATAGCACTAAATTTATCATCCAGGCGAGGAATGAAAAAGATCGCAAAAATGTAGAGATCGAGCTCCACCGCATACCGCCCCAATTAGTAACAGGAAATAAGAATCAGGCATTGATAGAAGTAAACGTCAACCAATCCATGCTATCTTATCTGCAAAATAGCCTCCATCAGTATAATGAACTGAGACGCTATGGGGTAATTAACAAGAGCATTATGCTCGAGGAAGTTCGTGTAGTCGAGAAAAAATCCGCACTAAAATATTCAGCAAATTTAAATGGGCCGGGGAATGCCGATGCTATTATCCGAAGCGACGAGCTACAGAACTGCTATGATCTCGCGCAATGCTTACAGGGTAAAGTTGCGGGAATTATAATACAAAACGGCATCGTATATTCTACCCGAAGTATGCTGTCGTCTTTTAGAGGTCTGATTCCCATGCAACTGATTATTGATGGGGCTTACGTGGAACCAGATTTTCTGTCTTCTATCAATCCCATGGACGTAGAAAGCATCGAAGTATTAAAAAGTGGCGCTAACACGGCCATCTATGGTTCCAGGGGTGGCGGCGGTGTTTTAGTTATAAACACAAAGCGGGGCGACCCTAACCGGGATTACCGCAGCTATGCGCCGGGCATAATGAGTTATAGCCCTAAAGGGTTCTCTAAAGGTCGTGAGTTTTATACACCGGATTATGAGGATCCGGCAACCAATGCTCAGATGGCGGACCTGCGCACAACTGTCTACTGGAATCCTCATGTAGTGACTGACTCGACCGGGCATGCTGATATGGTATTTTTTAACGCCGATGGCGTAGGAAGCTACAAAATAGTTGTTGAAGGCATAGACACATCCGGAAGAATCGGCAGAAAAATTTACAGATATAGCGTTAAATAGAATGAACACAATTAATGTAACCTTAAAGGATAGAATTGCAATTTTAACTCTGGACAGAGGTCGTTCAAATGCGATGAACAGTGAAATGATCACTGAATTACATCAGATGATAAGGAACATAGAGAACGATGATAATGTCGCAGGAATCATTATCACCGGCAAAGAAGGCTTCTTTTCGGCAGGACTGGATTTAATCGAATTGTATGACTATGATGAAGTAACGATCAGGATATTTTGGAATGATTTTTTAAACCTGGTCAAAACCATGACCTCTTTCAGGAAGCCCATGATCTCTGCCATCAGCGGTCACAGCCCGGCCGGTGGCTGCGTTTTGGCGCTTTGCAGTGACTATCGGGTAATGGCCGAAGGAAAGTTTATCATCGGCCTGAATGAAGTTCCGGTTGGCATCATTGTGCCTTCTGCTATTTTTCATCTTTATGCTTTCTGGCTGGGTAACGCAAATGCATATCGAAATATGCTGGAAGGGAAGCTAATGGAGCCTGATGAAGCATTGGCCTGCGGATTAATCGATGAGCTTGTAAAACCGGAGAGTATTCTGTACGCCGCCGAGCGTAAAATGCAGAAATACATTCAGCTGGATGCCGGGACATGGCGGCAAAGCAAGATTAATATGCGCTCGGAGCTGGTCGCTAAGGTAAGCGCCGACCAGACTGCCATGCTGGACCTGATGCTCAAACAATGGTGGCTGCCAGGTACTCGCTCTATTCTCAAAACAATCATTCAGAACCTTCAACAAAAATAAGACTGATGTACAACCAACCAATGCTGCGGGATGACGCACTCTCAGAAAGAACGATCATTATTACAGGAGGCGGAACCGGCCTCGGCAGGGCTATGGGCACTTACTTTTTGAAACTCGGTGCCAACGTAGTGATCACCAGCCGTAAGTACGATATACTAAAAAAATCGGCTGCAGAAATGGAAAGCGAGGTGGGAAGAGGCAAAGTGCTGCCCCTGCAATGCGATGTAAGAAATCCGGATGAGGTGGACGCAGTATTGACAGCCACCCTGGGTGAATTTGGGGCAGTACATGGGCTGCTCAATAATGCCGCTGGAAATTTCATTTCTCCGACTGAAAGGCTTTCTCCAAATGCCTTTTCTGCCATCATCGATATCGTACTAAAAGGTACTGCTAATTTTACACTGGCTCTTGGAAAACACTGGATAAACCAGCAGCAGCAGGGTACAATTTTAAATATAGTTACTACCTATGCGTTCACAGGATCGGGTTACGTGGTCCCGTCAGCATGCGCAAAGGGAGGAGTGTTAGCCATGACGCGTTCCCTGGCCGCTGAGTGGGGCAAGTACGGCATCCGAACCAATGCTATCGCGCCGGGTCCATTCCCGACCAAAGGTGCCTGGGATCGGTTACTGCCGGGTGATATTGCTCAGAAATTTGATTTCAAAAACCGAATCCCACTGAAGCGAGTGGGCGAACACCAGGAACTCGCCAATCTGGCGGCCTTCCTGATATCTGATTTCTCCGGATATATCAATGGCGAAGTGATCACTATTGATGGAGGAGAGTGGCTGCAAGGGGCTGGCCAATTTAACGGACTGGACGCTATTAGCCCCGAGATGTGGGATATGCTTGCTAAAATGAAGCGAACGCCAAAAGACAGTTGATCGCTTCACAGCATTTTTTGTAAATTTGCACAATGGGAACGCAGGTACAGGAAGAAACTCTCACACTCGACGAAGTGTTATCAGCGTTAAAGGTAAATCACCGTCTGATCCTTTGGAATGACGATATCAATACTTTTGAACACGTAATCAATTGTTTGCTCAAATACTTAGACTATACTGAAACCCAGGCTGAGCGTATTGCATGGACGGTGCACACGGAGGGTAAATGCACCATTCTGGAGGGCTCATATACCGAGGTAGAGGTATATCGCAAAATATTAAAGCAGGAAGGTCTGACGGTCAGCGTAGAATAGATGTAACATTAGTCTAATACATCCGTAGAACGCTTGCGTTTCATTCGGGATTCTTTAATTTTGGGTAATCTCATATGAGCATTTTCCAAGCAAACGATGCGGTGACGTTGAACATTAGGTATCAGTTAGCAACTCATCAAACTGAAGAACTCTCAGGATAGGCTTCTTGAAAAGAATACTGAAACGTCAGGGTAACTTTATTACCGTTTGTCATGGCGCTCCATAAAGAATGCAACGCAGGCAGTGAGGCTGACGGTATTTGTCTGGCTGATTTTAGTTAAATCCTCGGATTGCGAAATAACTGTATTAAATATTATTGTGTAAGTTTGATTTCCAACAAATTCTATGGCTGCCCTTGTTAATTTAAGTGACCGAGAATTACTCGACCTACTCAGGGCCGATGATGCAGACGCATTTACGGAAATTTATAACCGTTACTGGAATACACTTTTCCGAACTGCGCATAATATTTTACATAATGAGGAAGTATCTCAGGATACGGTTCAAAATATCTTCATCGACCTGTGGCAACGTAGACATGCCTGTGATATACATTCCTTAAAACCATATTTACAACAGGCTACCCGATTCAGTGTATTAAAAGCTATACGCAAGCAGCAAACTGACGAAAAGTTCTATGAACGCTTGAAAAGTATTACATCCGAAATAATTGCTGATGACCCCTTGTTATATAAAGAACAACAAGAACTACTCAAAAAGCTTCTGGCAGCTATGCCGGAAAGTGATAGTCAGGCTTTTCTTCTGAGTCGGGAAGAAGGATTAACCTATAGTCAAATCGCATCGCAGCTTAGTATTTCTGAAAAAACCGTGGAAAAAAGGATGAGTCGATCCTTGAAATATCTAAAAAGAGGTTTTAACTGGGAACTCTGCATAGCTATAGCGTTAATGTTTTCTAGATATAAATAACCCATCTCCTTACGATTCACGCTTATTTCAACTAAACCGTAGGGTGTACCCCTAGTTTATGGTACACTATAATATAAGTACATGGAAGAAACGATCATTTTAACCTTAATCGACAAATATCTCAAAGGAGATGTTACGCCGGCCGAGAAGGGCCTGATTGAGGAATATTATAACAGGCTTGAGAAAAACGGACGCATTGCGTTGAGCGTCGAACAGGAGGCAGCTATCAAGGAGATTATGCTGGCTGCCATCCGTAAAGAAATTCACAAGCCCGTTAACCCCTCTCTTAGTCGCAACCGACAGTTCATATATATTGCTGCAGCGGCGGTTCTGGTTATAGCTTCTATAGGCCTATTTTTTAAGAAGGATGAAATTAAGGAAACATCACAAGTGGTTCATAAAGAACTTACAATCACGCCTGACATTGAACCTGGAAGCAATAAAGCAATATTAACCTTAGGAGATGGCTCGAGAATTAATCTCGATGATGCCGAAAGCGGCCCAATTGCTAACCAGGCAGGAACAAGAATCATGAAATCCGATGACGGAGAGCTGGTTTACAACACGCCGCCAAACGATCTGGCTCAAACAGGCGGAATGATATATAATAAGATTGAAACGCCCAAGGGAGGGCAGTATCAGATAACGCTTCCTGATGGAAGTAAAGTATGGCTCAACGCTGCATCATCTTTGAGATATCCAGCTGTTTTTCATGGGAATGAACGAAGAATCCAGCTGACAGGCGAAGCTTATTTCGAGGTCTCGCCGGATAAGTCCATGCCATTTCGAATTGAAACCGGCAACCAACTGGTGGAAGTATTAGGTACTCATTTCAATATCAATGGTTACAGCAATGAATCGGCTATTACGACAACTTTACTTGAAGGGCTGGTAAAAGTTGCTGATCTAACCACCAAAAAAGAGAAATTTTTGAAGCCGGGGCAGGTTGCGGTAACGACAAGAAACGGAGGAATCAGCATCGAGAATGTTAATAAAGAGCAACCAGTATTATGGAAAGACGGCTTTTTAGTATTCGATGATATCGAATTGAAAGACATTATGCGTCAGCTCGAACGCTGGTATAACGTAAATGTGGATTATTCAGCTATTCCGAAAATACGGTACAATGTTCATGTTTCCAGAGACCTTAATTTATCGAGAGTGCTCGAAACGCTTGAAATTACAGGAAATGTGCAATTCAAAATAGAAGACAGAACTATTCATATAATTGATAAACCCCAATAAAATAAATGCCTATGTAAATAGAAGTACAGCCCTGCCAAAAAAAAATAAACCGGAAGCGCTCGAACACTCCCGGTATTATTAAGGCCCATCGAAGTAATCAACACAAATTAATTAAACGATTAATTCTCCTTAACCACAACAAAAGTATGAAATTTAAAATTCTCCTTAAAAGAATGGTTAACACTTATTATCATGTTAACCAAGGCATTCTCCTTAAAAAACTGGTATTAGTCATGAACCTAACAGCTGTAATCTTAACGGTGACCTGCATGAGTTTAAGTGCTGCCGGTTATTCCCAAAAGGTCACCCTTTCCGAAACTAATTCACCCCTGAATACTGTTTTACAGGAAATCCGAAAACAAAGCGGGTACCAGTTAGTATATAATTCTGACCTGATAGCGAAGGCAAACCCGGTCAGTATTAAAGTTAAAGACATGCCTTTAAATGAAGCTCTGCGACTTGTTTTGTCGGATCAACGACTAACGTTTCAAATATCGGATCGAATTATCTTAGTCAGCTCAATACCCCACGTAGAAAATCTGGTAACCCCGGATGAGATAGTAGAATCGGTCCCCCCTCTAAATATCAGGGGAAGAGTGACAGACTCCAAAGGGGAGCCACTTATTGGGGTAGGCGTTCGGGTAAAAGGAAGCAGCACCGGAACATCTACGAATACAGAAGGTGTCTACGTCATGAATAATGTTTCAGATGATGCGATACTCGTATTCACTTACATTGGCTTTATCACGCAGGAAGTGAACGTCGGTAGTAGGGCGGCTATAAACGTGCAGATGCAAGAAGACGCCAAAGCACTGGGTGAGGTGGTTGTAACAGCCCTGGGCGTTACAAAAGCTAAAAAAGCCCTCGGCTATTCAGTAACAGAAGTAAAAGGTAGTGATTTCACTGAGGCTCGAACCAATAACGTTGCCCAATCACTCGTCGGCAAAATCGCGGGCGTAGCTGCTACCCAATTAAATAGTGGTCCGGGCGGTTCCAGTCGCGTGATTATCAGGGGTAATA
>CAZFQV010000110.1:0-7362 GCA_964521175.1 uncultured Sphingobacterium sp. | reverse complement strand
CTGCCCTCAACATTCCTATCTCATTTTCTAAACTGCTTACTTTTACCCGTGCGGCTTCCCAGCCGAGCGACAGGGAATCACGTTGAGCAAGCAGCGCATTATACTTTTTAGGGGATAAAACTACGCATGACGAAAAAAAGGTGATTAGCAATACAATAACAAAGGATAGGCGGAAAACTCTCATAATCAATAAAATTTATAACAAAGCGCTTCTGAGATACGTCATAAAAGGATAGAGGGTTTCAAATCCTCTAACTGTCTTTTTCACGGCATCAGTGCGCTTCAGTTCTTGCTGATCAAAAACATGAGTAAATGTAAAGCTTTTTAGTTTCAGATAATCGATATCAGGATGATCAGATGGATAGCCTTTAGGTTTCGTTTTGAGCTTGTATGCTTGATCTGGCTCACCGAAATACTCTTTAAATGAACGCTCTTTAATAATACTGTGGAACTCTGCGCCATTATAATCGATTTCTTGTCTGATCGACTGGAGATGAGCCGACTCAGGCAGCCAATAGCCTCCTGCAATAAAAGACTCGGCAGGATGGATATGCATATAATATCCAGGGCCATTAATGTTCTTACCCTGAGCCGAAATCCCGATACCAAAACTACTCTTATAAGGGGTTTTATTATTACTGAAGCGGATATCTCTATAGATCCGCATGACGCATTTCTTCGGATCCAAATCGGCCGGCACGCTTTTATCAAACGCTGAGATACCGATGATAAGAGACTGGGCGAATTCAATAACGTTAGTCCGTACCTGCTCATGCCGGGCTTTATTAGCCTGGAACCACTCCCTGTTATTGTTTTGCGCTAGTTCCGATAAAAAGTCAAATGCTTCGGGTCTGATCATGGTCATATGCCGATCTACAGGCCTGTTTCACCATCACATTCGCAACGAATAGAAAATCCTTAGTTAAGGTTTATCTTATCGTTTTTGACGTGTAATGAAATGTCTTTACGTTTGTACTTCTTATACCACAGAAGACCAACACCGGCAACAGCAAGATAAGGCGCAGCTAGCAGATAAAGGATTCCGCTATTAAGACCATTACCTTCTGTATTTCCATTCGCTACTGAATTTTCCGCGTTTAAGGTACACAATGAACACTGGGCCGAAACCTCAGTTGCAATCGCACTTACAAAAAGAAGGATGAAAAGCACAAGAAAAAATCTGCTAGTTTTCATACTACAAAGATACAGTAATTGAAAGATTAAAGAAAAATAAAAGGCTTAAATCGTTTGGTCAAAATGTATAATAAGGAGAAATCATCAGGTATACTATGACGCCCGAAACCGTAACGTATAGCCATATCGGATAACTCCAGTGCACCAGCTTTCGGTGTTTCTCGACTTCCATTCTGAGCCCTCTATAAAAACTGAACAGTACGAGAGGTAGTACAATGGCCGCCAGGATTATATGAGTGATTAGAATAAAGTAATATACTATCCGCATTATCCCCTGTCCGCCATAAGTGGTTTGAATACCGGTAGCATGGAAAATGATGTAGGAGGTTAAAAAAACCGAGGATAAAATAAAAGTTATAATATTCAACTTCTTGTGTGTGGCGATATCCTTTCTTTTAATAAAATAAAGCGAAAGTAGTAGTAGTATACTGCATGTACCATTTACAATAGCATTAAATGCGGGCAGAAAAAAAACCCATTGTGGTATAGCGTTTTTATCTGGGAAAATATTAAACACTTTACTTTGCAGAACCACTATCACGGCCAATACGACGGTTGAAATCCCAATAATAAATCGTCCAATAAACTTATCGTTCATGCTTAGAATATCCTTTTATCGGTCCTTTATACTCCTCAATTCTTCTGCTATCAATACCTTGATCTCATCCATCAAAAGATTAACCTGCTCGTTACCAGCTGTCGAGTCGTAATACCCCCTAATCCTCTTCTGTGGATCAAGGAGGATTAGCATGGGGCTATGAATAAAATTCACAGCTTGGGTAGTGTCTCGAAAAGCATCGACCAAAAAATCCTCCTTCGCCAGCTTATGGATAAATGCAGCCTCACCAGTTAAAAAATTCCATTTCGGATTCTGCCCGGTGTAAGTTTTGCTGTAGCTTTTTAGTACCCCGGGAGTGTCGTATTCAGGATCAACACTTATCGAAAGAAACTGTAGCAGCCTGTTCCCATTATAGGCTTTTGCGATACGGGCCATCTGACGGTTCATATCTGGGCAAAATGAAGGGCAGCGCGAAAAAAAGAAATTGACTACCGTAATCTGGTTGCTATCTGCGGGGAAGCCCACAAGTACACTGTCCTGATTCAGCAATTCGAAATCCCGTATCTGATGGTATATGGTGTCGCGAATCTGCTTTCCCATCTTCGAGTGAAAAGTGGATGCCGGTTGCTTTGGCCCGTAGATAGCCAGCGGATGGTAACGGTTTTCGCCCTTTGCCTTAAGCAGATAATACAAAGATCCCGGCACCACGAATAATATAAGCAGTACCAGGATCTTCTTAATCCGGAAATAAGATTGACTCATTAATTCATGTGAATGTACAGATATGATCCCTCGGTAAGCAGCAAGATTATAAAGTACACAATAAATACCAAGGAGACCAGGATACCCGATTTTAAAGCGAATTTCTCAAATTTGAGATGCATAAAGTATGCAACAATATAAAAAGCCTTCGCCAGGGTGAGTATTACGTAAATAAAGTTACCCGGGCCATGTCCTATCAGGCCCTTAGGGATCATAAATAGAGCAATAAAAAACTCCAGGGCCGTTATTCCCAACAGGTAAAAGAAAACCACCCAGATTTTCTTTTTACTCATCCCTTCATGCGCTATGGCATGTTCATCATGTATGTGTTCTGCAGACATTTTATAAAGATTATCTGATTTTTAGACTAAATAGAAGAATGTAAATACGAAAACCCAGACCAGGTCAACAAAGTGCCAGTAAAGGCCCACTTTCTCAACCATCAGATAGCTTCCGCGTTTCTGGAATACGTTATTCAAAACCATGATGAGAATGATAATATTAGTTATTACCCCCGTTGCGACATGGAATCCATGAAAGCCGGTTATGGTGAAGAACAGGTTAGCGAACTGCAGTGCCCCGATCGTATCAATACCGGTATAAGATGCGGGGAAACTGCCCCACCAGTAACCTTCATGATGAAGGTGGGACCACTCTAGGGCCTGGCAGCCCAAGAACATCAGTCCTCCGATAATAGTTGCTATCATCCACCACACCACTTCTCTCTTTGCATTCCGGTGGCCGGCTTCAACAGCAAGAACCATCGTTACCGAACTCATGATCAAAATGAAGGTCATAATACCCACGAATACCAGAGGATATCCCTGGTCTGCTATTCCGGGGATTGACTGAAATACAATATCAGGATCCGGCCATGTCAGCTTACTAAAACGCTGTGCCCCATAAAAGATGAGAAGCGAAGAAAATGTAAAAGCGTCCGACAGTAGGAAAAACCACATCATTAGCTTTCCATACTCCACTCCAAAAGGCGACTTTCCGCCACTCCAGGCGTCAGTTTTTATTTCGTCAAGTTTAGATACAGTAGTACTCATTTAAAGGGTCGTATAGTAGTTTATTATTGATTCAAAAGTAAGAAAACATATAGATAAATCCATAGTATATCTAAAAAAAAAAAAAAAATGGCTGTTACTTCCACTCGGAACAAATTCCGGTTTTGAGGAATATCTCTCACCTTACCAATCAAGGCATAGATCAGCATTAGTATTCCTGCGAATATATGCAGCAAATGCGCTCCACTAAAAACATAAATAAACGATTGGGAGGCATTGTAATTAACAAAATATGCCCCTGCTGCAGTCAGGGCACTCCATGCACTCAGCTGACTGTAAAAAAACGCTATGCCCAGAAGTATCGTGAGGATAAGATACAATTTTTGTTTTCCGAACTCCAGACGTTTTGCGCCTCGATACGCTAAATGCATCGTTAAACTACTAATCACAATGATCACTGTGCTGTAGATAAAAGCCTTGGGTAACAGAACCTTTATCCCACGCTCTACGTTGCCTTCGGTATACACGATAAATCCGCTAGTCAGAGCGGCAAAAATCATAAATGACGAGATGATAAACAGCCACATCAGGAATTTCCTTGCCTTTAAGCTTTGCATATCATCGACTGGTGGATTTTCCATAATCATATTATTTAGCAATAAAGTCAAACAAAAGTGTTAACTGAAGCACGGGAAGATACAAAAAAGACGCATACATCAGTTTTTTTGCCGATGGTATATCTCTCTTCTGATAAAGCCGGATGGCCTGCCACAAGAAATACAAACCCGCTATTACTGCAACTGCTGTATAAATCTTCCCACCGAACGGCTGTCCCAAATTTAAAAAATATGCGGTCGGTAATAAACTGACGGGGATCATGATCACCGTAGAAACTAAAGTGAACATAGCGCTGCCTCTATCGCGAAAAGTAGTCGGCAATAGCTTGAAACCAGCCCTTTTATAATCGTCATCGAGCACCCACGCTATCGCCCAGAAGTGAGGAAACTGCCATACAAATTGAATGACGAATAGAATTACCGGGATCCATGAAATACTGGGTTCGTGAAATGCCGCAAAATAACCGATCAAGGGAGGAAAAGCGCCGGGAAAAGCTCCAATGAAAACGGCAATGGGCGACATCCTTTTTGATGGCGTATAAACAAAAGCATACAGAAATATAGAGAAAACAGCAAGTACCCCGGTGGGAAAGTTCAACCGGAGCAGCAGATATGTCCCAAATATACCCATGAAAATACTAAGTACCAGCGCCTGGCCTGTGGTCATCCTCCCTGCCGGGATTGGTCTGTCCATTGTTCTCTTCATTAGCTTATCAAAATCTTTTTCAATAATCTCATTGAAGCCATTGGCAGAGCCGGTAACGAGAAATCCACCAATTGTCAATATCGCCCAGTTCAGCCAGTTGATATCCCCCTGCATTTTACTTCCCATCAGAAAGCAGACAGAAGCCGAGAACACAACGGTCAGCGTTAGCCTTAATTTAATTAACTTCTTAAAATCGGATACAAATCTCACATCGTTCATTATCAAATCCAGGCAAGGCGAAACCTGTCTGTTTCAGACGATCGAATCGTCAAAACCATTACAACCGATAAATCATACACTCTGAACAATCGGGAATATCCATATCGGACAGTCGAAAAATTCGTTGCGATTACACTAAATACAAGCGACAAGAATTCTACCGGATATATAAATACAGCCGGTAGAATATACTTTCTATCTATTTAATTTCTTCAGCGGCACGGCTTTCGATGTGCTGCTTCTCCCATTCTCTCTGGATCATTTCAGCCTCTGCATTATTTTCAAAATCATGCTGAAGGTTAGAACTCATCGTTTGAGAAAAAGGAACTGTTTGAGGAATAAAGTCGGCGTGATGACCCGGTTTACTGTAATCATAAGGCCAACGATACACCGTTGGGATCTCTCCTGGCCAGTTGCCGTGTAGATGTTTTATAGGAGCAGTCCATTCCAGTGTATTCGAATTCCATGGGTTTTGAGTTGTCCTTTTACCATAAAATATAGAATAAAAGAAATTCCATATAAAGGCAACCTGTGCCAGTGCCGCTATAATTGCTGCCCAGGTTATAAATACGTTGACAGTCAGCCACTCCTGCATAAATGCAAATTCCGTGAAAGCATAATAACGTCTTGGTACGCCGTCAATACCCATAAAGTGCATCGGGAAGAACACTAAGTATCCTCCAATAAAAGTAAGCCAAAAGTGTATATATCCTAAGCGTTCATCCATCATTCGGCCGAACATCTTAGGGTACCAGTGGTAAACGCCTGAAAGCATTCCAAATATGGCGGCTGCTCCCATTACCAGGTGAAAGTGAGCCACAACGAAATAGGTGTCATGAAGATTTATATCGAGTGCCGCATTTCCCAGGAAAATTCCAGTAAGACCACCAGAGATAAAATAGGATACCAAGCCAATTGCGAAGAGCATAGCCGGAGTAAACCGGAGGTTGCCCCTCCAAATAGTAGCCAGGTAATTAAATGTTTTTACCGCAGAAGGAACCGCAATGATCAGCGTCGTAATCATAAACACCCCGCCCAGGAATGGATTCATGCCTGTTACAAACATGTGGTGCCCCCATACGATAAATGAAAGGACGGTGATACCGATCAGCGAGTAAACCATTGCATGATAGCCAAATATCGGCTTTCTGGAATTGGTCGCAATAACCTCCGAGGTGATCCCTAAAGCAGGCATAATCACGATATATACCTCAGGATGCCCAAGGAACCAGAATAAATGCTGCCATAAGATTGGGCTCCCTCCCTGGTTCGGTAGTATCTGCCCAGCGACAACGATATCAGATAGATAAAAACTGGTTCCAAAACTTCTATCGAAGATCAGGAGCACAACAGCTGCCACCAAAACTGGGAATGAAAGCGCACCCACAATTGCAGTCAGGAAAAATGCCCATACGGTGAGAGGCATCTTCCACATATCCATACCCACTGTGCGCATATTCAATACAGTGGAGATATAATTAAGCGCTCCCATCAGAGAGGAAATGATGAAGCAAATCATACTGATCAGCCACAAAGTCATCCCGGTTCCCGAGCCACTGATGGCTTTCGGTAGCGCAGATAATGGCGGGTATACCGTCCAGCCTGCACTGGCCGGTCCACTTTCAACAAAGAAAGAGCCCATCATGATCACGCAGGCTGAAAAGAACAACCAATAAGAGATCATATTCAGAAAAGGTGAGGCCATATCTCTGGCTCCCACCTGAAGCGGAATTAGAAGGTTACTGAAGGTTCCGCTCAACCCGGCGGTCAGTACAAAAAATACCATCATAGTGCCATGGATGGTCACTAAAGCCAAATAGAAATCCGGTTTGATTCGTCCGCCCTCGGCCCATTTATCGCCCAGTAAGGTTTCCAATATAGGGAAGCTTTCGTCAGGCCAGGCCAACTGCAGTCGGAAGAGTACAGAAAGAATCATAGCAATTACTGCCATGATGATCCCTGTGATCAAAAATTGTTTAGCGATCATTTTATGATCCTGGCTAAAGATATATTTCGTTATAAATGTCTCTTTATGATGCCCGTGGTCATTTCCGTGATCGGGTTGGTGAAGTACGGCTGTATGATGTAATGCTGTGCTTGCCATAGTTTATTCTGTGATAGGATTAGTAGTGTTTAATGCCATTTTATTCTCGTCGTCAGCTCTGTTAATTTCGGCGAGCTGCATTTCCTTCTTTACGTCGTCATTATAATACAAGGGTTGTTTAGCAAGCCATGTTGCATACTCAGCCTCTGAGACAACGGTAACTTTGGCCTGCATATTATAGTGTCCGGCAC
>CAZFQV010000109.1:0-7439 GCA_964521175.1 uncultured Sphingobacterium sp. | reverse complement strand
TCTCCTCCCTCCAAAAATTCTACCGCACAGAAGAAGTAGAAACCATCGCCCTTAACAACCTTTCCTTCGATGTGAAGCAGGGTGAATTTGTAGCCGTAATGGGGCCGTCAGGTTGCGGCAAATCCACGCTGTTAAATATTCTGGGATTGCTGGACGATCCTGATGGCGGGAGCTATCTTTTTAACGGGATAGAAGTCGCCAAATTCAATGAGCGCAAGCGTTCCGACCTGCGGAAGCATAATATCGGGTTTGTATTCCAGAGCTTTAACCTGATCGATGAGCTTTCAGTCTATGAAAATGTCGAACTGCCACTGATCTACACCAAGGTTAAAGCCAGCGAACGGAAGGAAAGGGTAGAAGCCGTATTGGATAAAATGCAGATCATGCACCGGAGGAACCACTTTCCCCAGCAGCTTTCCGGAGGTCAGCAGCAGCGTGTAGCAGTAGCCAGGGCTGTAGTGAACAATCCCAAGCTGATCCTCGCCGATGAGCCTACCGGTAACCTCGATTCAACCAATGGTAATGAGGTTATGCAGCTTTTAACAGAACTGAACGAGCAGGGAACCACGATCATCATGGTAACCCACTCTGAGCATGATGCGAAATATACGCACAGGATAATCAGGATGCTGGACGGGCAGACGGTGACGGAGAATATACTTGTGTAGAGGGCTATGAGCTGTGAGCTATCAGCTGTCAGCTCCTAGATAACGCATAACAAAGAATGGATTAAATATTAAGATAAAATATGGCTCATTGCTCAGGGCTGATAGCTCACAGCAATATGAGAATTTAATATGAACCACAAATTAACCTAAATCCTAATGCCTAACACCCGTACCCCATGCTCCAAACCAACCTCAAAACCGCTTACCGTCAGCTGCTGAAGAACAAACTCTTCACCATTGTAAACATCACAGGGTTATCACTGGGTCTTGCAAGTATTATGGCGCTTTCGGTACTTGTATATCAGTATATAAGCACGGATAGTATCCAGAAGGATATTGACCAGATGTATTACCTGAAAACCGGGGATGACATGCAGACGACCTATCCTTTACTCGGTGAAATTATTAAAAGTGCGCCTGAAGTGGAAGCCGCGACCCATATCCAGAGCTGGTACTGGCCCTGGCTTAAATATAACGGGAAGGATTTTCAGGATGAAACCGAATTTGTGGATACAGCGTATTTCAGTGTATTTCAGTTTCCTTTCAAGTACGGAAACCCGGCTGTCGCGCTGAAAGATAAGTTCTCCATAGTCCTGTCTGAGGAGACCGCTGAGAAGATATTCGGTAGTAAGGACCCGGTTGGTGAAATAATCAGTGCGGATGATAGTCTTCAGTTAACAGTGACCGGGGTATTGAAGCATATTCCCTCGAATTCCACTATTAAGCCCAATATATTACTGACTACTGCTCTCCTGGAAGATAACCAGGGATTTAAAAGTTCAGCCGACTGGTATAATAGTTTTACTGAAAACTACCTGAGGCTCCGGGAGGGCAGCGTACCGGAAGCCCTTGACCGAAAGATCTCAGATATCGTTAAATTAAATTATGCAAAAGAGCGGAAGAATGATAAAGTATATGCCGCTCCTTTCAGCAGGATAACGGATGAGAACGCAGATCTTGTAAAAGTTATCATAAAGGGGGCTGTCATTGCCGGGATCTTTATTTTGCTGATCATTCTTGTGAATCTTATTAACCTGAATGCTGCGGCGATGTATTCGAGAGCAAAAGAGGTGGGGGTAAGACAGATCCTGGGAAGCAGTAAAGGCAGGATCATTGTTCAGTTTTGTATTGAAAACGGAATGATCGTTCTTATTTCTCTTTTCCTGGCATCTGCTATATTTTTTCTTTTGTTTTTGCCGCTGATGAATGATCTTGTCAGAGATAAATTCGGAGAAATCGAAACGGATCTGCAAACAGGCTATCCACTGATCATTTTCTATGCATCCATAGCGATTCTGTTCAGCGTGGTGGCTGCGAGCCTGCCGTCCTGGAAACTGGTTGCCCTCAAAGTAACAGATACTGTTAAAAATAAGATCACATCCGGTAACGGGAGCAGTAAAATGGTACGCAATATTTTTATAACCCTTCAGTTTGCACTTGCAATAACATTGATCTGTGTTACCATTATCCTAAACCGGCAGGTAAGCTATATGAAAGGGGTTTCCCCGGGTTTCAATGATAAGGATGTAGTAGTAGCTAAAATAGGGCTTTCTTTTATAGACAGGGAATCTGCAAAGGTACGGTTTGAAAGCATTCTCAATGACCTTAGAAAGAACCCGCATGTCAGGGCTGTCTCCACAAACAGCGTAATTCCCACTGCTTACGATAATAATTTTAATGAGTATTACGATCCGGTGACCAATAAGAAAGTGAGTATGAGACAGGCAGGCGCGGATGCAGGTTATGTTGATACATATCAGATCCCGATCGTCGAAGGCAGAAATTTTGATGATAATCTTTCTGCCTCCGAAGAATCAAGTATGCTGATCAACCGGTCTGCGATGAAAGCATTAGGGTGGACAACTGCTGCAGGAAAGCAGATTAAAGCTCAGGGCGACCCGACAACTTATACGGTGGTGGGTGTGATGGAAGATTTTCATTATCTCAATGCAGAGAAGAAGATCGAACCTCTTATCCAGCAATATACAGGAAAAGCATCCTTAGATAATCGTTACCTGAGCATCAGGACAGATCCCGACTATCAGAAGCAAGTGATGATACAAACTGAACAGGCATTCAGATCTATGCCATCGCGCAGCGCTTTCAGCTATGAATTTATAAGCGATCGTGTGAACGGTCAGTATAAATTCTTTGACGGGTTGCTTAAAGTAACAAATTATGTCGCATTACTCACCATCCTTATTGCCTGCATGGGTATGTTCGGGTTAATTGCCTTGTTTGCCGGTCAGCGGATAAAAGAGATCGGTATCCGGAAAGTCCTGGGCGCCAGTGTACCGGGCATTGTAGCGCTACTATCCAGGGATTTCTTATTCCTTGTCGGGATATCCATTCTTATGGCATCCCCGGTCGCGTGGTATTTAATGGATATCTGGCTGCAGGATTTCGCCTACAGGATAGAAATAAAGTGGTGGATGTTCGCCTCAGCGGGATTACTTGCGATTATCATTTCTTTCGCAACTATAAGTCTTCAAGCGGTTAAGGCAGCGATGATGAATCCGGTGGAGAGTCTTCGTTCGGAATGAGCGTGGCTATGAGCTATCAGCTATGAGTTATGAGCCAATGTCTAATTTAACAATGAAATCTGATGTTAAAAACGAAATAAGCTCATAGCTCACTGCTCATAGCTCAAAGCAAAAAGAAAAACTAAATATGAACCACAAATTAACCTAACCCCTAATACCTATAACCTAAAACCCTACCCCCCATGCTCCCAACCAACCTCAAAACCGCCTGGCGAAACATAACATTCCACAAAACAAGCAGCCTGATCAATTCAGCCGGCCTGACAATCGGGATGACTGCTGCATTCCTGATCTTTATGTGGGTTAAAAACGAGTATAATTATGATTCGTACCATCCGGATTCAGAAAATATTTACCGCCTTACACGGGTTGATAAAAAAGATATGAGTAATGCGGATGAGCGGACTCCATATCTGCTAGGTGAGGAAATAAAGAAGGTCATTCCGGAGATAGAGGTACTCGCGCGTCTTTATCCGCTGGTTATATTTCCGCCAACAGTTGAAGCAGGGCAATACCTTTTCAAGGAGAAAACCGCGGCTTATGCGGATGAGAACTGGTTCAGGATCTTCCGGTTCGATTTTATCCGCGGAAGCGCTGAAAATTTCAGCAGTACACCCAATAGCGTGGTAATTTCAGTATTGCATGCAAAGAAGTATTTCGGCGATGAAAACCCTATAGGCAAGACCGTGCGGATAGACGGTAAGGATTGTACGGTACAGGGCGTCATAGCTCAGCATCCTTCGAATTCCAGCTTCCGGTACGATCTGTATATATCTGACGCGGTTCGTACTGTCAATCCGCGTATGCGTGAGAATATGACGTATGCTGATAGTTACCAGACCTTTATTAAAACAGCATCGCTCTCTTCACCCGCATCCGTCCTGAACAAGATCAACGCCATCCCGCGTGATACATGGGAAGCGAGCTTACTTCCCCTAAAGAATATTCATTTTGAAGCCCTTGGACATTCTTTCCTTCAGCACGGTGATAAGAAGCTGACCAATATCCTTTTCCTACTAGGCGTTCTCTTATTGACTATCGCCTGTATCAATTATGTGAATCTTACCACCGCTAAAGCATCGGTCCGCCTTAAAGAGGTAAGTGTCAAAAAGATCGTGGGCGCAGATAGAAAACAATTGTTCCTGCAATTTGTGACCGAATCAGCGCTGATCAGTATTATCGCATTAGCGGCTTCCTTATTCCTGGTATGGGTCAGTCTCCCTTTGTTCAATCGTTTTACAGATAATCATTTTGTTCTCTCGGTAAGTGATCCTTCCCTATGGCAATTACTGGCCGGAACATCGCTCTGCACCATGCTTCTGGCAAGCATCTATCCGGCTATCCTGCTTTCTTCCTTCGAGCCGGCGGCGGTACTGAGAGGCGCGGGTTCCCAAAACTCAGGAGATGGCCGCCTGAGAAGATCCCTGGTTGTAGTGCAGTTCGCTCTTTCCATTACGCTGGTGATCAGTACGCTGGTGATTTACAAGCAAATGCGGTTTATCAGCAGCCAGCATAACAGCGATACTTCGCAGCTATTTTCATTCATGTTCAGATCATCCCTTGAGGGGGATGCCCGGATGTCGCAGATGGAAACGATAAGGCAGCAGCTCTTAGGAAACAGCAGCATCCAGAATGTCGCCATTACCGGTGCGGACCAAATTATTAATATATCGAATCTCTATGTTGGCGCTTTTGACTGGGATGGCCGTACACCTGATATAAAAAATGAAATCAATTTTATCCCGATAGGATCCAATTTCAACGAGCTCGCGAACCTCAGTTTAAAGCAGGGCCGGTGGTTTTCATCGGGAAGAAAAGACGATCAGAAAAACTTCATTCTGAATGAAACGGCCGTAAGAGAGCTGGGTATCCGCCAGCCTGTGATCGGGCAAAGGTTTTCGCTGCAGCAGGATACAGGGGTGATTATCGGCGTGGTAGAAGACTTCCATTACCTGGGGCTGCATGAGAGAATCGGCCCGATGGTATTTGGAAATAACCCGTTCTACGCTAATTCTTTCCTGGTTAAAAGCAGACCCGGAAAGCAGGCGGATGCCCTTGCGGCAACTGAAAAAGTATGGAAGCAATTCAATCCTGGTCAGCCTTTTGATTATCAGTTCGCTGCCGACCAGTTTGAAAGGCTGTACCGTGCCGATCTTAAAGCCGCGTCGCTGATCCTGACGTTTTCCATCCTGGCGATCTTCATTTCCTGCCTGGGTCTTTATGCTTTAGCCTCCTTCAGCGCCGAGCGCCGCAAAAAGGAGATCGGCATCCGGAAAGTACTTGGCGCCTCTGTGGCTGGTATTGTCAATATTCTTACAACAGATTTTGTAAAGCTCGTATTGCTCGCCATGCTTATTGCCTTCCCCTTAGGATGGTGGGTGATGAATAAGTGGCTTCAAACGTTCGTTTATCATATAGATATACAGTGGTGGGTATTTGTTCTGGCCGGAGTGTTGGCAATGCTGATCGCAATTATTACAATTAGTTCACAAGCGATCAAGGCTGGTTTAGCAAACCCGGTTGATAGTTTGAGAAGTGAGTGAGCGAACGGGTATCAGGTATCAGCTCTTACCCGATACCTGATACCTCATGCCCAAAATCAACAATTACACGTACGCGATTGCATCAAATGCCACCATGGAGTTTCCCGGAATATTCCCCGGCGATACCGCCATACAACTACGATTTCCTTTCCTCTTGCCTCCCGGAAAAGCTGCGGCATACGGTTTATTCAAGGGTGAGTAGTTGTTTATATCATCAATCCAGGCTGTGATCCTATGTATTTTATCTAGTCCGGACCCTGCTTCTTTAAGAGCTGCCTCCAATTTTCCCATAGCGACTTTGGTGTGATTTTCGAGAGTACGTGGTCCTTCGTGTGGCAGACAAACAAAACCGGATGCAAATATCAAGTTTCCCAGCTTTGTGAATTTTGTTGGCTCGTCAGGATAAGCGTTTTTTGAAGTCGATTTACCCATCGAATGGACGGCTTTTGCATTTGCTTTAGTTGCAAATCCTATACCCGCTATGCCTGCAGCGCCGGCAATAAAAGCTTTTATTACATCTCTTCTTTTGGTTTTCATGTTTCTATTTCTATCAATGATGAAGCTTGCATGAGCTCATAGTCACCTCCTGGTGTAGCTGCAAGCACTGCAGATTCATCATATTATTAAACAATTTAATTGCTGAGTTTTTATATATAACAAATAGCATCTACCTCACATAATGAAGCTCCAGGGATTCCACCTTTTGCTACCGCGATGCAAGTACGTGCGGGCATTTTCCCCTTCGGCCAGGCTGCGTCATATATTCGGTTCATGCCGTCAACATTCGCTATATCATCTACGTATGCACAGCACCTTAATACTTTATCCATGGAAGATCCCGCTGCCTCAATAGCTTTCTTAAGATCTCTCATCACTACTCTCGTATGATTTTCAATAGTGTTTGGCCCTTCATGACAGCCTACTCCTGATATGAATACTAAATTACCATATTTGGTAGAGGCTGAGAACATGGGTAATTCCTGAGAACTCACAATTCCTTCAGCTTCATGAGTGATTACAGCCGGTTTTGCATTTGCTGCCTCTGTCAAACCTATCCCCGCCAGACCAACAGCCGAGGCAAGGGCGCCTTTTAATACAGCTCTTCTCTCTAATTTCATTTTATTATAAGTTAAAAGTTATTTGATTGAATAAATTATATTCCAGGTTGAGCTAGATTTCACACTGTTTTATAGGCAATAACGTCTATTTCGATTAAAGAATCACCCGGAACTCCACCCTTAGCAACGGCAACAGTGGTACGCACGGGGGGCTTATCGCCAAAACGACCCCTGTATATCTTATTCATGGCCTCAAAATCCTTAAGATCATCAAGCCATACCTGAGCTTTTAATACCTGTGACATTGAAGACCCGGCACGCTTAAGAGAGGCTTCAACACCTTTAAGAACAATTTCGGCGTGGTTTTCTATTGTAAATGGTGCTACGTGGGCACCCACTCCAGAGATAAACACCAGATTTTCAAACGTGTCCGTAGCTTGCGCTAAGGCCGCATCATTTGCAGCGTTTGTCAGCGAAGCTGTTCCTGTTACGCCCGCGACCGTCGCGAATAATTTTTTTAGCGCTGCTCTTCTTTTTGTTTTCATGTGATTTATAAGTTTTATTATTGTGATCTACATTCCAATCAAGTATAAATTTATCTAAAAAGAATGGAATATTAGAAATTAT
>CAZFQV010000108.1:0-7441 GCA_964521175.1 uncultured Sphingobacterium sp. | reverse complement strand
CGAAGCGCTCTAGCCAAATGAGCTAATCCCCCAATCAAGGATTGCAATTTTCGGAATTTTTCCGTGAAATAACAAATGAATTATGCAATAGTGTCTAAAATATCTCCGCCGTATTATTGAGTGACTATCATTTATGACCTGACAAATTTATTTCCGTATTTTTGACAACTACCGAGGAGCTAAGTTATGATTATGATCATGCAGAGTTCCGTATTCTATACAAAATAAGAAAGTAATCCATGAAGCAAACACTCCTATTTCTCTTTATTACGGGCTTATTGACCGGAATGACCGGCTGCTTTCTTCGTCCAAGTCCGCCGGCAACCGTATCTGAAACCATAAACTCAGGTGCGAAAATCACTATTGACTATAGCCAGCCGGGCATCAAAGACCGGACCATAGGGAAAGAGATTGCCCCCTGGGGTAAAGTCTGGCGCACGGGCGCAAATGAAGCCACAGTTTTTGAAGTAGATCAGGATGTAAACGTAGAAGGTCAACCGCTACCCGCTGGAAAATACAGTCTTTATTCCATCCCCGGCCAAGACGAATGGACGATTATCCTAAACCGGGACTGGGATCAGTCGGGTACTATCTATGAACAGGCCAAAGACGTCCTTCGTGTAAATGTAGAAACGTTAAAAGTGTCGAAGTTTACCGAAAGGATGACCTTTAAAATAGCAAAAGAGGGAATCGTGAGCCTTGTATGGGGTGATTACCAGATTGATTTCAGGGTTGAATAATTCTCTAGAGATTATCATAAATAAGCCTGGCTGCTCTTTCTGATGCTCCGGCAGCTCCCATCTTATTCGCTAACTCATCATAATTGACCATCATGGCGATGCGATATATCGGATCATTTAAAAGATAATCTAATTCTCGGGCGATTTTAGCGCTATCACAATCTTCCTGGATAAGCTCTTTTACAACGGGGGCATCCATAATTAAGTTGACCAGAGAGATAAACTTTATCTTAACCAATAGGCGGGCAATAGTAACCGACAGGGCATTCCCTTTATAAACCACGACCTGCGGCACCTTAAGCAAGGCCGTTTCGAGTGTGGCGGTTCCAGAAGTAACTACTGCAGCCGTTGAATTGAGAAGGAGATTATAGGTATTATTAAATATAACAGGAATTTTACGCGCTGCCAGATAAGGAGCATAATCATCGATGCTAAAGGTCGGTGCTCCTGCAATTACAAACTGGAGTTGAGGAAAGTGATCTGCTGTTTTAACCATTTCAGGTAATACACGATCCAACTCCTGTTGCCTGCTCCCCGGGAGAAGTGCTATCACCGGTCTGACATCTAAGTCATGGTTAATTTTAAAGAGATCGTCAGGCGGGTTAGCCTCTATAGCATCTAGCAGCGGGTTTCCCACATAGTCTACATCCATTCCCCAGGTTTTGTAGAAGTCTACCTCAAAAGGAAGGATACAAAGCATTTGGTCTACATATTTCTTTATTTTTATCACTCTTTTCGGGTTCCAGGCCCAGACCTTTGGTGAAATATAATATACCACCCTGAGTCCGGCTTTTTTGGCGAACTCAGCAATGCGCAAATTAAATCCTGGAAAATCAATGAGAACAAGTACATCGGGAGCAAATGACAGAATATCCTGCTGGGCAGTCTTCATATTCCTCAATACAGAGCGTAAATTAGCGACTACTTCCACGAATCCCATAAAGGCCATTTCCGAATAATGCTTCCTCATTACTCCACCCTGCGCCTTCATGAGGTCACCTCCAAAATAGCGAAACTCAGCCTCAGCATCTATCGACCTGAGCGCGTTCATCAGATTGGATCCGTGCAGGTCTCCTGAACTCTCACCAGCAATCAGGTAGTATTTCATTTTGTTTTGCCCATGATGTTTAAGCCTGAAAGTCCCAGGTATTTAGAACTGGTATAACATGATGTGCGGTCATATCAAACTGCACGGGAACAACAGAGGCAAACCCATGTTCTAAGGCCCATACATCAGTATCCTCCCCATGATCGAAATTTTGAAAAATACCCGTTAGCCAATAATAGCTACGACGGTGAGGATCTTTTCGTTCGTCAAATTCTTCAGTCCATTTTGCATTGGCCTGCCGGCATATCTTAATACCCTTAATTCCATTACCTTTGGGAAAATTCACATTTAACAAAGATCCTTCAACCAGTCCGTGCTTCAACACTTGACGCGCAATAGTATCAACAATTCCGCGGCAGGGATTAAAGTCGGCATCCATCTCAAAATCATCAAGAGAAAATCCAATAGAAGGGATGTTCTCGATAGCTCCTTCTACAGCCGCCGACATAGTGCCGGAGTAAAGAACATTAATCGAACTATTAAGACCATGATTTATTCCGGAAACACATAAATCCGGTTTCTTTCCTTTAAATACCTGATTGACAGCTAGCTTAACACAATCTACCGGTGTGCCGGAACACTTATACATTTCTACCCCTTCGTAAAGTTCCACGCGGTCGAGTCGGAGAGGTTTACCAATTGTAATAGCATGGCCGGTACCAGATTGAGGTCCGTCAGGAGCGACGACTATCACATGGCCTATCTGTTGCATCACCTCAATCAAAACTTTTATACCTGGAGCGGTGATGCCATCATCATTGACCACCAGAATGGTCGGTTTAATATTTTTCATCGTTACGAAAGTACAAAAAGAATGCATTATCCATGTCCTGGAAAAGTCTGGATACAAAAAAGCTCCCCGATCAATCGGAGAGCTTTTTACCATCTGGGTTTTTTACAGGCTTTTTAGCCAATCTATAACATCCTCCCGGGTTTTACCCGTCTTTTGTTGTAGCCTGCCATATAATTCATCTTCTTTACCTTCTTCGTATATCAGATCATCATCTGTCAAATCACCATAGGCTTGTTTCACTTTTCCTTTAAGCTTGTTCCAGCTTCCTTTTAATTCTAACTTGTCCATGTCTCTATAGTTTTTAATCTATATTAGAAACCTCCAGACACAGGGAATGTTTTAAAATCTTTATTTACCGGCTAAGGCGCCCTCTTTAATCTCATCAACGATAGCGGGATCAAGCAATGTTGAGGTATCACCTAAATTCGACGTATCGCCTTCCGCAATCTTCCTCAATATCCTACGCATAATCTTTCCCGATCGGGTTTTAGGCAGTCCGGAAACAAACTGAATCTTATCCGGCTTTGCAATTGCTCCGATGATCCTTGCCACAGTTTGCAGGATATCTTTACGCGTAAGATCCTTATCATGATTAGAAGTACCCAATATCACATAAGCATATATTCCCTGACCCTTAATATCATGTGGGTATCCTACCACGGCACTCTCTACCACGTCCGAGTGCATATTAATAGCATTTTCAACTTCGGCAGTTCCCAATCTGTGACCCGAAACGTTAATCACATCATCTACCCTTCCTGTGATGCGATAATACCCGTCTTCATCTCTCAGGCATCCGTCTCCTGAAAAATACAGATTAGGATACGCAGCGAAATATGTGGTGCGACAACGTTCATGATCGCCGTAAGTCGTGCGGATAATACCCGGCCATGGAAATTTAATACACAGGTTGCCGGTTACGCCATTTCCCTCGAGCTCGTTTCCATTCTCGTCAACTAAACAGGGCTGGATTCCCGGCAGGGGAAGGGTGGCATAACCCGGCTTTGTAGGGGTAACCCCTGCTATCGCCGAGATCATAATCCCACTATTTTCTGTTTGCCACCAGGTATCTACTATCGGACATTTTCGTTTTCCGACATTATCATTATACCAGTGCCACGCCTCCTCATTAATCGGCTCGCCTACTGATCCCAATTTGCGTAGGGAACTGATGTCTTTACCTTCGAGAGGCTCCAGTCCGAAGCTCATCAGTGACCGGATCGCCGTTGGCGCGGTATACAGAGTATTTACCTGATATTTTTCTACTATTTCCCAGAAACGCCCGGCATCCGGCCAGGTTGGTACACCCTCGAACATGAGTGAGGTCGCACCCTGCGAAAGCGGACCATAAACGATATACGAATGCCCTGTAATCCAACCAATGTCCGCAGTACAGAAAAATACTTCTTCCGGCTGGTACTGGAATACTGTACTAAATGTATAACCGGTATAAACCATATAGCCACCGCAGGTATGTACTACTCCTTTAGGCTTACCCGTAGATCCGGATGTATAAAGAATGAACAAAGGATCTTCTGCATCCATTGCTTCGGCAGGGCAATCGGGATTACCCTGAGTTTCTACTTGTTTGATTTCATCTTCCCACCAGACGTCGCGATCTTTGATCATCGAAATTGGTGTACGGGTCCGGGTAAGCACGATCACTTTTTCCACGGACTTGCATTGTACGACCGCATCATCGATAATATCCTTCAAGGGGATGTCTTTACTCCCTCTGAAGCCACCATCAGCAGTGATCACTAGTCCACATTGGGCATCGTTGATCCTGTCAGCGATAGACTGAGCCGAAAACCCTCCGAAGACGACAGAGTGAATTGCTCCAATGCGGGCACAGGCCAGTACAGCAATCGCCAGTTCAGGAACCATCGGCATATATATACATATCCTATCACCTTTCTTCGCTCCATTATTCTTCAGGACATTTGCAAATTGTACTACTTTAAAGTGCAGTTCCTTGTAGGTAAATCTTCTGTAATGCTCTTCCGGATCATTAGGCTCCCATAGCAAGGCAGTTTTATCTCCATCGTTCTCCAGGTGTCGATCCAGGCAATTCTCCGTTATATTTAATTTAGCTCCTTTAAACCATTGAACATTGGGCTCTACAAAGTTCCACTCCAGAACTTTATCCCATTTTTTCTTCCACAAAAAAGTGTCTGCCACGCTGCCCCAAAAGTTTTCTGGTTCAGCAACACTGTAATCATACACACGCTTATAATCGTCAAAGGAATTAATACGAAGGTCCATTTTATATTTTTTTTACTGCTAATAATAATTTCAACAATGCAATATTATTGTATTCTGAGGTGTTAGCCTAATATATGTATAAAAAAATTGTTACTTTAGTTTAGTTCCATAGTATTGTAATTAATATTCAAAAATTCTTCGCAACAGTGTTGTGTATCTGGTTTTTTCTCCTGATATTTGCAAACTCTTTAGAGAATTGATTTTACATAAGATACACATATAGTCATGTCGAGAATTTGTGATTTAACAGGGAAAACGGCGATGAACGGTTACAACGTTTCTAATTCGAACGTTAAAACTAAACGTCGGTTTCACCCTAACCTTCAGGTAAAAAAGTTTTACATCCCTGAAGAAGACAGATGGATTACGCTTAAGGTTTCTACTTCCGCGATCAAAACCATCAATAAAAACGGCATCACAGCCGCAATTAATAAATTCCTTAAAAAAGGATATATATAACGTTATACGTATTCGATTTTACGTATAAGCCTTATACGCAACACGTAGAAGCGCAGCACGTAAAGCTTAACGACGTACAACTCAAAGCAAAATACAATGGCGAAGAAAGGTAATAGAGTTCAGGTGATATTAGAATGTACCGAGCATAAAGAAAGCGGCATGGCTGGAATGTCACGTTACATTACTACGAAAAACAAAAAGAACACGACGGAACGGCTGGAGTTAAAGAAATTTAATCCGGTACTGAGAAAAGTAACCGTTCATAAAGAAATTAAATAAACCATCTGAGAGGAATTGCTCTTAGACGATAAAAAAGATAAGACATGGCAAAGAAAGTAGTTGCAACCCTGAAAACCGGAGCTGGTAAAGATTATTCAAAGGTTATTACCATGAGGAAATCACCGAGAACCGGAGCTTATTCATTCAAAGAACTTATCGTTCATAACGATAGGGTTAAGGATGCTATAGCCGTTGCAAAAGACGGTCAGTAATCAATAAAATGAATTCAAAAAAGCCGCCCGCGTAGAATCGTTGGGGGGCTTTTTTGTTGATGTCAGCCGGGAGTAGTATCATAAGATCGCAAAGAAGATCCACTGCTAAGCTTGTATGTGATGCGCTGACACGCTTAGAGCTATCGTTCTGCACCCATCCTGTCGAACGAACAACGTAAATTGTACTATGGGATTATTCGATTTTTTCAAAAAAAAAGAAAGCGATGCCGGCGAGCAACAGGCCCTGGAGAAAAGCCTGGAGAAAACAAAGGAAGGTCTCTTTTCAAAAATCACTAAAGCAGTTGTAGGAAAATCTGTGGTTGATGATGACGTACTGGATGAACTGGAAGAAATTCTGGTAACTTCCGATGTCGGAGTACAAACTACCCTGAAGATCATTCAACGAATAGAAGAACGGGTTGCCCGGGACAAATATGTCAACACTTCCCAACTAAATGGAATCCTTCGTGAGGAGATCCAGAATCTGCTTGCAGAAAATAACAGCAATGATTTTCGTAATTTTGAATATGGCCATCACCGGCCTTATGTGATTATGGTGGTCGGCGTAAATGGTGTGGGAAAGACTACAACGATTGGCAAGTTGGCGCATAAGCTTAAAATTGCCGGCAACAAGGTGGTACTAGGCGCTGCGGATACCTTTAGGGCAGCTGCAGTAGAACAGATTCAACTCTGGGGCGAGCGAGTGAATGTACGTGTCATAGCCCAACCCATGGGCTCTGATCCGGCATCAGTCGCATTTGACACCTTACAATCGGCTGTTGCTAATGGAGATGATGTTGCGATAATCGATACTGCGGGGCGGCTTCACAATAAGGTAGCCCTGATGAACGAACTGACTAAGATCAAACAGGTAATGAATAAGGTCGTGCCAGGCGCACCTCATGAAATCCTGCTTGTATTAGATGCCTCTACCGGGCAGAACGCGATTGAGCAGTGCAAACAGTTTACTCAAGCCACTGAAGTTAATGCGCTGGCCTTAACGAAGCTCGACGGCACGGCAAAAGGTGGGGTCGTAATCGGTGTATCCGACCAATTCAAAATTCCGGTGAAATATATCGGTGTGGGTGAAGGGATAGATCATCTTCAGCTATTTAACAAGAAGGAGTTTGTCGACTCTCTCTTTAAATAAGGGAAGGAATTAATGAAAACGAAAAAGAATACCCCATCTTTCGAAGGGAAGCCCAGGGTGAATGTCATTACACTGGGCTGCTCAAAAAACATTCATGACTCGGAAGTTTTGATGGGTCAGCTTCGCGGAAATCATATGGATGTGGCGCACGAGTCGGAAAACCTGAACCAGGACGATATTGTCGTGATCAACACCTGTGGCTTTATCGATAATGCGAAACAAGAATCCATCGATACCATCCTGCAATACAGCCAGCTCAAAGAGGAGGGTAAGATCGGAAAAGTCATCGTAACGGGCTGCCTCTCGGAGCGCTATAAACCAGAACTAGAAGTAGAAATACCAAATGTGGATTCATATTTCGGCACTAACGACCTGCAAAATCTCCTGAGTTCTATAGGCGCCGACTACAAACATGAATTGATCGGAGAGCGCTTG
>CAZFQV010000107.1:0-7450 GCA_964521175.1 uncultured Sphingobacterium sp. | reverse complement strand
ATCTTCCCCAGCCAGTTACCCGGCTATCATTGGGAGAGGCCTGTAAAAATGAACCATCTTTGTCAACTTCCGGGCTGTCATGATACATACTCCTGAATTTATAACAGATAATAAGGTGATTATTCAGGCCCCAGCGCTCTTGTTTAAATAAAACAGGGCCTTTTGAAGTAAGCTTGACTATAATTGCGATTAGGGGAAGTAGCCACCAGCCTAATAGGATAAAAAATGTTAGTGAGAAAATAATATCAAACGCCCTTTTTATAATCTTATTACTTTCTCTATCCTGCGGAAGGGAACGAAGATTAATGACGGGAAGCATGCCAATGTTATTTATCTGGATATTGCTCGATGCATAGGTGTATAAATCCGGGATGATACGCACTCGCCGGCCATAAAGATCGCAAGCTTCCATACAAGTACGGACATCCTGATGTTGAGAATTTGGCAAAGCAATAATAACCTCATCCACGACATGCTCCTTAAGCACAGTACTGATATCATTAATTGCACCGAGATGAGCACAACCATTGAGTTTGGTGATATCATTATCCAGAAAACCTATGCATTTATAGCCATAGAAATAGTGGCTGTTAATCGTATCGTAGAAATCCTGGGCTGCCTGGGTCGCTCCAATCAGCAAGATACTTTCATTTAGTCTCCCGGTGTAAAGTATATTGTGAAGATATTTTCTCAACATATATTTTGTTGAGATAACCAATATCGTTAGTGTGCTTATGAAGAGCCCAAGAAACTTATTCCTGATGTATAGCTCTTCCCTTAAAATGAACAGAAAAAAGCTTAAAAGAATGATGAAGAGAAAGACTGTGAAAAGGATATAAATAATCTCCTCCGAAAACTTCTTTGACCGCAGATCAGCGTAAATGTTTGAAAATACCGCTGCTATGTACCATGATACTACTGAAAAAATAAAGATGATTGAAATAAAAGGCTTTCCCGGATATATAAATTCGGGTTGAGGGAAATAGTGATAGGCGACTAACAGGGCAAGAAAAATAATTGGCGTATCGATGAGACAACGTACAATTCTGTATTTGAGATGTCGTTGGGTCATTAGTTATTACCTATTAACTTGATAAATTCTGATTTATACTGATCGGTTATCGAGTCCCAATTGTATTTATTAGTTAGTCCGTATTTAACTTTTTTTCTCAAAGCATCAATTGTTTGTTGCTCTTGCTCTATAAAGTTAATTTTTTGTGCTATGGACGCACTGCTTAGCTCAAAAAATATTCCAAACTCTCCATTATTAAGCATTTCCTGATTAAAAGGAGTATCTAATGCAAGTATAGCACATTGATTTGACATAGCCTTTAACATGGCCGGATTTGTACCCCCATATTGGTGGCCATGTAAATATATAAAGCAGTGTTGGTAAAGAGACATTAATACGTCAGGATCTTTAATATATCCTACGAAGATGACATTTTCACTTGCAAGTACTTTTATATTTTTAGCATATTTGTCCTGATAGAATGCGTCACCCACTACAACTAATTTCTTAGCCGATTTAGATTTCAAAAAGCCCTCAACCAGAAGGTTTGCGTTGTTGTCGGGAATTAACCTGCCAACTATCAAATAATAGTCGTCTTTTTTAAGACCCAAGGGACGCAAATATTCTTCTGATGCGGGTGTAAACGGAGGCGCACCGTAAGCAATCACTTTTGTCTTACTGTTAAACTCTTTAAGATAAACGTCTGACATTGCTTCAGCGTCAGATATTATTCTGTCATACAATTTGGTTGCAGACCATGCCCCGAAATAAAAATATTTGGCTCCAATGCCCTTCCACTTTGGTCTAAGCCATTCAAGTCCATCTGTGTTGATCATTGTTTTCTTGCCTCTGAGCTTCGGTATCCAGCCCATAGGTCCTGCGGCGAGATTCAAAACAAATATGATATCTGCGGAACTAAAAGTTGCATGGAATAAAGATAGAAAACAGTGGACGATCTGGTTCAGAGATTTTTGAGGAATAGTTGGGATATAATGCAGATGGATGCCATTCATCATAGAAGGCCTGTTTTTAAATAGATTCCTCTGATTATAGATATGTATTTCTACGTCTTTTTTTACCAGTCGTTCCGCCAATTCTTTAACAAATGTTTCGTAACCACCGTACACATAAGGATACCCCCTTGAACCGATGATCGCAATTTTCATTAAATTCTTTCTATTCTTATACAAGACGCAAAAGTAAGAATAAAGCTAGTGGTGGCGAAACAGTAAAGAAGATTTTTAGGCTTAAAAACGCCAATATCACTAAGAATTATTCTTTATAATCCAGGAATCAAATTCTTCATTGTCTCAAAATATTTTTTGGGGTCAACAATAGACTCGATATGAGTTTTAGCATTTTTCCCCATAACAGAAAGACTGTCGCTGTGGTAAAGGCTATTGATCTTATTTGATAGATCGAGGTGATTTCCAGGCTGAAACAACAGGCCGGTATGTTCGTGAATGACAGTTTCCGGGATAGCGCCGA
Organism: uncultured Sphingobacterium sp.; assembly: GCA_964521175.1. GTDB lineage: Bacteria > Bacteroidota > Bacteroidia > Sphingobacteriales > Sphingobacteriaceae > Daejeonella. Next base: position 4,950 of record CAZFQV010000107.1, on the reverse strand, counting down.
TATTGGATCCTATCACTGGTTTTTCCATCAGCATCGCTTCGAAAATGGTAAAGCCTAACACTTCATACCACTCCGAAGGGCAAACAAGAAATTCTGCATTTTGGATCGCTTCCAGAACCCGGGCTTTAGATAACTTTCCAGTAAATGTCACATTGTGAAGCTGTTGTGACTCTTTAAAAAGCTTTAATGATTCTTCCTCTGCACCATCACCGATCACTTTTAAATTGATATCCGGGTTTTGTTTCATTGCAGCCAGCAGCGTATGAACACCTTTGATTTTTTCAAGCCGACCCACATACACAATATATCTGGATTCGGCTTCTTTTATTTCTGATGCCGGAGGTTCAAACTTATACGTATGATAAATATGTCGCAGCTTATCCGGGAAGAAGCCGAATTCTTTGTACTTGACATAGCTAAAAGCTGAAGGACAGATAAAATAGTCTACGTATTTGTAATAGTTCAGGTATTTGTGGACATAGTTCTCAAATGCAGCCAGTGAGCTGGCGAGAAAAGATCCTTTTTTACATCTGTTAACAGCAGAGCGATAAAATTTGCCGCCACGACATTCTTCACAGACTTTATCATTACTTATAAAAGTACTCTGAGGGCATAAAATAGTATAATCATGGAGAGTCCAGATTATAGGTATGTTGTGTTCTTTAAGAAGTTTTAATATCGCCGGTGTGATATAATGATGGATGAGATTTAAATGAGCTAGATCTATTTTTTCGGCATGCAATAGCTTTTTTAATTTGCTAATTGCTTCAGTCGAGTAAATGCTCTTCCTGACAGCCTTTATAGTAGACTTTATATTTTTAGTTTTGTTTAGCTCCTGGTAATTGATATTTTCAATAAAATAATCTGAATAATCGCTTGGAACATTTCTGTCATCATGCATGGAAAAAGGAATCACCTTGTGGCCTCTGCTTTCGTATAGTTCAGAAATAGCCTCAATATAAGTCCAATCGCCCCCGCTAGGATACCATGCCCAGTTTGCAATTAAGATATTCATATCTTACAATGATAATCAGATAGAATTATTCTTTTCATCAGGAGACTTATAAAGGATATAATAGCGAATAATACCGCCTTTTTTAAATAATGCTGCCAAAATTTCAAGTAATAAAGCAAACGGCAAAACAGTCAGGATCTTCAGCAGTAGTAGCCAGTCTTTTTTTCCCTTAAGTTCAGCAATAAGGAATCCTTTGTAGCCAAACCAGGAAAAAATGCTTTGCACCATTCCTATTATGCCGAGATGGAAAGAAAAATATTCTTTGCTGACTATTACACCGTTATTTTTTTGAACTAATGTTTGCAAGCTTTCGTCTGTAAAGTGGTTCACATGACGCGGAACGTCGAGGTGAAGCCAGTTCTTTCCGGCCCATTTGGATTGCCAGCTTGCAAAATTTGGTACTTCTATAACTAATAGTCCCCCATTTTTCAGGTTTGACTGAATTAAGTTATTCAATAACTCAGCTGGATTTGGCAGATGCTCCAGGACGTGAAACAAGGTAATTACGTCAAATTTTTTATCAAAGATCTGTCCCGAACAAGAACTGTCTGTTATATCCAGGCCGAAGTATTCTCTCGCATAATCTGCTCTCGGTTTTGAGCTTTCAACTCCTTTAACAAAACACCTCTTTAGCTGGGCAAAATGAAGAAAAAGACCCTTTCCCGATCCGAAATCCAGCAGATTAGGGCGGTCCAGGCCGCACAGTGTTTTGATTTTTTTAATAACGGAATTATACTCCCGTTTTTGGATTGTGAAAAATAAGGAATTACGGGTGTCACGTACTTCATAATCATTCTGATCATATAGCTCATTGACGTTGACCTCATGCTCGTAAAAAGTATAGATCATCCCACAATTGTCACACTTTGTTATTTGATAAGATTCATTTGACGTTTTAGAAATTTCAAAAACTGACCTTCCTGCTGGGGATGGTTTTTGATGGCATATCGGACAAAGAGTATTATTCATTACAGAGAACGGGGCAGTAAAATCTGCCTAAAATACAAAAAGCCTTAGAATCTTGCCTAGGGATTGGACTAAAAGGTCAGATCAAAATTATGAGCCGTTATTGATTTGGTCATGCCCAGAAATTTTTCTTTATAAATATGGCTGTCTGGAAACAGATTTTTTATTTCTGAAATTGATAACAGGCGAATTTCCTTGACATACTGAGCGGCAAATTCTTTATCCCACTTTCTTCCACGACTTAGTATGGTTTTAGTGAGTATGGGGTATTGCAGTTTCTTGGGTAAATATTGAAAGAATGGCAAAATATAGTGGGCCTCTATAAAGAAATGCTTGTTCGGAGTTTGTATAAAATGCCTGATACCCACCCGCTGTACCTCTGAACTCATCTTTTGTTGGGCTTCAAAATTATAGAGATGTTCTATAACCGAATTTGAAAAAACAATGTCGTACTCGTTGTCTTTAAATTCTTTCAGATCCGTGGCGTCTCCAACTTTGCTAACTATGTTCGAATGCACCGATGGGGATTGTGTTAAATTAACGAGGGTAACGTGAATATCCGGCCTGGTATGGTATGACATATTTACCCAATATGATTCCGTGCCTCCAACATCAAGGATGTTTAGAGGAAGAGTCCCCAATTTTCTTTTCTCCTCTAAAAGAGGTTTTATTATCGATTGAAAATAAAAAAAGCGTTTTTGTCTGAATTTATTGCCCAGGGATGATTTCTCATCTGAACTTGCCAGTATTTTGATCATAAATATGCGAGTTCTGCTTAATTCGACTTTTGCGCCACTTTAAATATTTCCACCAATTGTATAGCTGCTTTTTGCCATGAGAAATCCTTTACGCGTATGGATCCTTTTTCAATCATGTTTTTTTGTAATTCTTTATTTTCAATAACCAGCTTCATTTTCTCGTAGATATCATTGGTATTCAATGGGTTGAAAGTTACTACCGCATCTCCCCCAACTTCAGGCAGGCAGGTGTTATCTGCAACCAAGACTGGAAGGCGATATTTAAATGCTTCTAATATAGGAATTCCAAAGCCTTCATTTAAAGAAGGAAATACATATAATGATGCACCCGAATAAACTTTTGCCAATTCCTGATCCGATAAATAGCCGGTTATGATAATATCACTTTTATACTTATGACGATTTATTGCGTCCCTAATTGCCTGGGTATCATTATTTAATTTAACCGAGTCAGCTTTTCCTACGAGTACCAGCTTGCCGGGATATCCGCTGTCTTTCAGCTTCTTAAAGGCAATTATGAGTGCAGGAATATTCTTGCGCTTATCCATTACCCCAACGTGCAAGATATAATGTCCTCGTTCAAAATCAAATTCCTTTAAAACTTTCGTATCATCATTCTCTGGATTTGGCTCAAATTCAAGTGTTTTAGGGCCTTCATAAACCGGAACTAATTTTCGAGGGTCGATTCCGGTATAGTATTGAATTCGTTCGGTAGCGTATTGAGTGGGAGTGATCACAAATGCTGACCTTCTTGCGGCCGGAATCGCCAGATTCTTATAAAACCAAAGCCATAGCTTGTTATAGTGCTGCGGGTTTTCAAAAAAGAAAGCATCATGAATTACCGGGATCGTCTTATATCCGATCTGAATAAGAGGCACGATATTGTCGGTGCAAAATAAGATGTCGCAGCCCTTAGACCAGGCTTTAATTGGTAATATTAGTTGCTTCCATATCTGTAATCGGAAGTGTTCGAATAGCTTAATGATTTTAACTTCGCCTGTATAAACGTTTATACTGGTGTCAAAGAAGTGAAACTTAAGCTGCTCGCTTTCCATTTTTTTAAACTCCTTACACAACTCCCTGAGATATGTTCCTGTTCCTGTCTTTGCTATTCGCAGATCCCGTATGTCAACTCCTATCACTAATCGTTCTGTCATTTTCAGTTTTGCTTAGTTGTTTCTCGGATATGACACTTATAAACACTCCGGTGAGAAACCAGGTGATATAAGAAATGTATACTGAAGATTCTGTTTCGGATGTCAATGATGGGATAATAAATCCTATTTTAATAAGGAGTATGAATAAACATAGTTGACGTTCTTTCTTTGAGAGTCTTTTATACCACTTTTTCGCAGTCTTAATCAGCGAGATATAAATGCTTAAATATAGGGTTAATGCAATAATCCCCGCTTGAACTCCAATAATTATGTACTGGTTTTCACCGCCTACATTTTCTCCCAACGATCCCCCTATTCTGCCGGATGCCCCCATACCAATACCCAAAGGATTGGAATAGATAGACATAATACCCTGAACCCATTCTAAAACATGCCCTACGCTGGAAGGGTGTGTAAAGTTTAGGGTGTCTATAATTACATCCTGAACGAGCTCATCATATCGGTCTTCCTGGGTGAGGTAATATATAAAATATGCGATAACTAATACCGCGCCATAATGGATAAATCTGAGGAGTAATTTCTTATGGGTGATGATGGAATAGAAATAGATGATGATGAAATAACTTATAAATGCTGATCTGGAAATGGCAAAGGTTATGGATAAAGCTGTGGCCAGAAAGGCTGCCCAGCCCATTAAATCAGGCTTGAATTTATAGTTATCGCGGGTATAAACAGCTCCGATGACAGCAAGGGCTATCAGCGTAGCACCCGCATGTTCCAGAGGGCTGGCAAAAATACTCGCAAACCGCTTGAATCCTCCTTGTGATTCAAATGTCCAGCTCAATCCGTAGTGGCCCGATGGTTCGAGATTAAATATGTAATAGTTATAATCTGCCAGGCCTATTAAGGATTGGAGATGCTGATCATGCCTTATCTCATATATCAAGACGATAGCAGTGAAAATTGCTAATGACATGATGTAATGGAAGTATTTGCTAATGAATATTTGCCGGGGATTGATAAGCCTGGCTGTTGCATACACGAGCGCAAAAAAAGACGTGGTTTTAAAAGCGATCAATCGGTTGAGCAGACC
>CAZFQV010000106.1:0-7479 GCA_964521175.1 uncultured Sphingobacterium sp. | reverse complement strand
CTGATCTTTTTGGGCGAGCAGGTTGGTGCGCCCGTTATCAAGCAGAATGACATACATCTCTTCCGGGCCGTCGCTTTCATCAGCCTGTTTCGGGCCACTTAGTATCGTGTTGTACACGGTAAGATTCTGACCGGTACCGTGAGTGGCTAAGAGAGGTAAGAAAAGATCAAGATCTTGCATCGATGGGATGATTTTTTCGATTCCAACGATGGCGATATGTATTTTCGGAAAAGTTGTTGTGAGGCGGGCGTTCCCCTCATTTTCAGTAATGGCAATGCTTCCGGTATCGGCGATCAGAAAATTGCCGCCGGTAATGCCGATATCATAGGAAGTATATTTCTCTCTGAGCAGTTCTCTGGCTTTCAAGGTTAGCTGCTCCGGGCTGGCATCTAACGGAGAGCCAAATTTTTCATTAAACAGACGGGCAATATCTTCCTTGCTCAGGTGCATTGCAGGGGTCACGATATGATAAGGCTTCTGTCCCAAGAGCTGGACAATGTATTCACCTAAGTCGCTTTCCAGGGATTCAATATGGTGGTGTTCCAAAAACTCGTTGAGCTGAATCTCCTCGGTCACCATAGACTTGGATTTGATAACGGTTTTGCCCCCGGCTCTCCTGATGATGTTGAGAATCTGTTCTTTGGCTTCTTTATCATCATTCGCCCAGAGAACCTTTCCGCCGCGACGCTGAAAATTAGTTTCAAATTCTGGCAGCAGCTTGTCGAGGTTTTCCATCACCCTCCATTTGATCACATGGGCCTTTCGTTTGGAGTTTTCAAGATTGCCGAATCGCGACAAACCGCGAGCAACCGCAGTATCGTACTTCCCAATATTGTAATTGATGATCTTTCTGTGATCCAGATCGAATGCTTTTGTCTCAGAGTTGGAAATAAAATCAGATGCCAGCTTACTCATTATGCGAATTTAAGTAATTGATCTGAACTTATCACTTCATCAGTCGACTAAACTCGGTAAGCCGTGGCTTCTAAATCACAAAATTGTTTATCGTGAATTCGGCATGTCATTCGATACATCAACCACCGGCCTCTTGTCCCGGTTGACTAGATCCCAGCCGGTATAAAATACAAGGTGTGCTCTTTTGGTTAGTAGATCAAAGTTGATCTTACTCACCTCGTCGCCGGGTTTATGATAGTCTTCATGAATACCATTGAAATAGAAAATAATGGGAACCCCATGCTTGGCGAAGTTATAATGGTCTGATCGGTAATAAATGCGCTCGGGGTCTTTGGGATCATTGTATTTATAGTCAATCTTCAGTTTGGTATAAATGGAATTAGTATTTTCACTGATTTTGTGGAGATCAGTACTGAGCTTATCTGAGCCAATGAGGTAGCAATAATTTGCCGAATCTGCTGTCCCCTTGTAATCCTCGCCTACTCGCCCGATCATGTCAATATTCAGATCGGTAATCGTATTTTCCATCGGAAAGACAGGGTTCAGGGAGTACCATTCCGATCCGAGTAGCCCTTTTTCCTCGCCCGTAACCAGCAGGAAGAGAATGCTGCGCCGCGGACCATGGCCTTCTTTTTTTGCTTTTGCATACGCCCTGGCGATTTCTAGTACCGCTGTAGTACCCGAGCCATCATCATCTGCGCCATTGTTCACCTTGTCTTTTCCTCCATCGGTAGTTAAGCCGATATGGTCATAATGTGCTGAGAATACGAGTACTTCGTTTTTCAGATCGCTGCCCTCCAAATAAGCCATCACGTTTTCAGACCGTACATCTTTTAATACGGGGCCATACTGAATACTAATATTTGATTTTAAAGTCTGACTTTGAGGTGACCGGGTATGATCAATAGCTGATTTTAAGCTATTATATTTTTTCCCGGAGTTTTTCAGGACGAGGTCGGCCGTTTCCGGACTGATGTTTACAATCGCAGCAGATGCAGACCGTGCCGCTGCCCCTGGGTTGTTTCCTTTTTTTAGACTTAATCTGCCCGATGCGGGGCGGTACTCCTTCAGTGCACCGCGTACGTCAGGACTTACCGCCAGGATCAGCGATGGACCTTTACTCATTACGTTCTGCAGGCGCATATTCCGGTTAGTCGACCAATTGGAGGCGACCGTAGACTGGCTAATTACAGAGATCCCCTCGTTCGATGGCTCGCCCTGATTAATCAGCAGGACAACCTTACCACGGATGTCCATGTCCTTCAGATCATCGTAGTTTGCCGAACTTATGCCGTATCCAATGAATACGACCTCAGTCGCATTAATCATGTTCGCACCGCCACTGCCATTAAAAAGAAAGTCTTTGCCCTGGACCAGCGTGCTTCCATTTACGGTGAATGAGCTTACATCAAATGTCGTCTCAGTGAGCGGCACCTGCTGAAAATAGGATCCATTTACAGGCGCTGACAACCCTAGTTTTTTGAACTCTTTGGCAATATAATTTGCTGCCTTTTCGGCTCCGCGCTTCCCTGTTTCCCGCCCTTCGAACCTGTCTGAGGCAAGGATACGTAGATGCTTTTTTGCCAGCTGTGGATTTATCTCCGCAGCATATCGCTGTGCTACAGGATCCTGGGCATAGGCTTGGATAAATAAGCCCAAAAACAGTGTTGACCAAAATATATGTTTCTTCATCGCTAATACATTCATTTTTGATAATCAGCAGGAGATTTTGTTCACCCGATTGAGATGGCGTCCACCTTCAAACTGGGTATCGATGAATTTATTCACTATCCTTTTAGCCAGGTCCAGAGAAATAAACCGGGCGGGAAGGCATAAAATATTTGCGTTATTATGGGATCTTGCCAGTTCGGCAAGCTCTTCATCCCAACAGATGGCAGCCCGAATACCCTGATGTTTATTGGCCGTCATCGCTACTCCATTTGCGCTGCCACAGATGAGGATGCCTATTGTAAATTCATCCTTTTCTACCGCGCCCGCAACGGGATGTGCGAAGTCGGGATAATCAACCGAATGACTGTCATAGGTGCCGAAGTCTTTGACTGGATGTTCTTTGAGAAAGTCCATGAGAGCTTTTTTGTACTCAAAACCTGCATGATCAGCCCCTATAGCAATACTTATTTTGGTATTCATGATACAAACCTAAGGTTTATTAATATACGCCCAAAAGCAAAATCTATTGATTCAGACGGCTAGTTTTTGTAAAATTCTACTTCTGCCTTCTTCTTACGCCGTTCAACAATTGCAGAAACGTAAATACTTGCTTCATACAACATGAATAGCGGGAAGCTTACGGTAAGCATGGTCAGTAGATCCGGAGTGGGCGTCACGACAGCAGCGATGATGAGGATCAGGACGGTGGCATACCTTCTGGAAGACCTCATGAACTGAGGAGTCATGATACCTAATTTTGATAAAATATAGATAATGATAGGAAGCTCAAATGTAATACCAGCTCCGACCGCCAGAGTAGCCACTATAGAAAAGTAAGAAGATATAGTGACCTGATTATTAATAGCCGAACTCACTTCGTAATTAGATAGAAAATTAATAGATAGTGGACATATGATAAAATAGCCGAAAAGTAAGCCGACGATAAAAAGTAAGGAGGCCCAGAAAACAAATCCGGTAGCTGATTTGCGTTCGTTCTCAAGGAGTGCAGGTTTTACAAAACGCCATAACTCGTAAAGTAAGTAAGGCACTCCCAATATCACCCCGAACATTAAGGAAGAATTGATTTGTAAGGTGAACTGCCCGCCCATTTCCGTATTGATAATATGATAGTTGAGCTTTTGCACACAAAAATCGGCTCCCAGATTAAACTTCTCTGCTGCGGCGCACATCATCCGATAAGTCCAGAAATCAACTCTTCCTGGTCCCATTATAATCTTATCAAAGATAAAATCATAAAAAGTGAACGACAAAATGGTGAATATTACGATGGCAATGGAAGCACGAATCAGGTGTCCGCGTAGAACGTCCAGGTGATCAAAAAAGGACATCTCGGCCTCTATGTTTTTACCTTTGTCTTTTATGGCCTGAATCAGGTTGGTTCTTTTCTCGCTCATGATAATTTCTAAACAAAAATACCATTCTGTCTGAAATGAGAATGGTATTCCTGTGATATTTAATATGTATCAATTCATTTGTGACATTCGGATTGTGCCGAATAGAATGATTAAGCAATTTCGGCAGTTCATTTTATTCGCTAAGGTCAAAAGTATCCATGAAACTTGTAGTGAAGTTACCTGCCCTAAAATTGGGGTCTTTCATCAGTCTCATGTGAAAAGGGATAGTAGTCTTTACCCCTTCGATAACAAATTCGCTCAAAGAACGCTCCATAGTGCTGATTGCTTCTTCGCGGGTTTGAGCTACGCAGATCAATTTGGCAATCATCGAATCATAATTCGGCGGAATCTGATACCCGGCATATACGTGCGTGTCAACACGTACTCCATGACCTCCGGGAGAGTGGAAATGAGTAATCAGCCCCGGACAAGGTCTGAAGTTGTTGAACGGATCTTCCGCATTGATCCTGCACTCGATCGCATGCATTTCGGGGATATAGTTTTTCCCTGAAATAGGAATACCCGCCGCCACTTTGATCTGTTCTTTGATGAGGTCGAAATTAATTACCTCTTCTGTTACCGGGTGTTCAACCTGTATTCTGGTATTCATCTCCATGAAATAGAAGTTCCGATGTTTGTCGACCAGAAACTCTACGGTTCCTGCACCTTCGTATTTCACAGCCTGCGCACCTTTTATTGCTGCCTCACCCATTTTTTCTCTTAATTCGGGAGTCATGAACGGTGAGGGAGATTCTTCGACTAACTTCTGATGGCGGCGTTGAATGGAACAATCTCTTTCTGATAAATGGCACACTTTTCCATATTGGTCACCGATAACCTGGATCTCGATATGGCGTGGATCTTCGACATATTTTTCAAGATAGAGGCCGTCATTCCCAAAGGCCGCGGAAGATTCCTGTCGTGCAGAATCCCAGGCAGGTTCAAACTCCTCATCATTCCATACTATCCGCATGCCGCGTCCGCCGCCGCCGGCGGTAGCTTTAAGGATTACCGGGTATCCTATTTCATTCGCTATTTTCAGACCGTCTTTTATGTCGCTGAGTAATCCTTCGGATCCGGGGATGGTGGGAACACCGGCCTTTTTCATCGTTTCTTTTGCTGAGGCCTTATCTCCCATCCCATTGATTTGCTCAGCAGTAGCCCCAATAAACTTGATGCCATAATCATGACAGATGGCTGAGAATTTAGCATTCTCAGATAAAAAGCCATATCCTGGATGGATGGCATCTGCATTTGTTAATTCTGCTGCAGAAATAATATTGGGGATATTCAGATATGAGTCTTTGCTCGCTGGAGGGCCGATACATACCGCTTCATCTGAGAACCTGACATGGAGACTGTCGCGATCGGCAGTTGAATATACCGCAACGGTTTTTACTCCCATTTCTTTACAGGTACGGATTATCCGGAGGGCTATTTCACCACGATTGGCAATCAGTATTTTCTTAAACATAGATTTAATTTGTCGGTATGAATTTGCCAGGTATGCAGGTTTTAGCCTGGCCCTGGAGATTGTTTAGGCAGGATCAACAAGGAATAAGGGTTGATCATATTCCACCGGACTTGCGTTATCAACCAATATCTTGACAATTTTTCCGGATATTTCGGACTCGATCTCGTTAAACAGCTTCATGGCTTCAATGATGCAAACTACCTGTCCCGATGTGATTTCGTCTCCCACATTCACATACAAGGGCTTTTCAGGGCTGGCAGAACGATAAAACGTGCCGATCATCGGTGATTTTATCGTGATATAATGACTCTCTTCCTTAGCTGCAGGTTTAGGCTCAGCTGCCGCCACGGGTTGAGGCTGAACGGCAACAGCGGCTGCCTGGACTGGCAGTGCTTGTTGTTGAGCCGGCGCGGCCGGAGCGTGCTGCACGGTAACCTGATTGGTTTTTATGGTAATTTTAAATTCTTTCTGCTCAATTGACACTTCATTTACTCCAGATCTGGAAACAAACTTGATGAGTTCCTGAATTTGTTTAATATCCATTTTTTATAGTTTAGGTTTCGATTAATTTAAAATTATATAAATTATTCCTATTTGTATTTGTAATATGAATTTAACCTTTGGGTTTGATATTAAGCGGTCTTTTATATTCTATGAATTTGTATAAGCCCACTTCAAATATAGTGAACCCCACGTGAATCCGCCACCAAAGGCTGCCAGTATCAGGTTGTCGCCTTTCTTTAGCTTATTTTCCCACTCCCATAAACAGAGCGGAATCGTACCGTTCGTGGTATTCCCATAGCGTTCAATATTCACCATCACCCTGTCCGGATCAATTCCTGTACGAGCGCTTGTTGCATCAATGATACGCTTATTCGCCTGATGTGGCACTAGCCAGGCTACATCTTCTGCGGCAAGATGGTTGCGTTCCATGATTTCGGCCGCTACGTCGGCCATATTGGTAACGGCAAATTTAAAGACTGCTTTACCCTCCTGATAAAGTGAATGTTCAGCGTTGTCTACAGTCTCATGGCTGGCAGGCCTTAACGATCCACCGGCTTTTTGATGGAGAAAGGGGCCTCCTGAACCATCACTTTTAAGTGCGGAATCGATCACGCCAAAACCTTCAGCGTTGGGTTCAAGCAGTACTGCACCGCAGCCATCACCAAAGATGATACAAGTCGTACGGTCTTTATAATTGATAATAGACGACATTTTATCGCCACCCACGACGAGTACTTTTTGATGCTTCCCGGTTTCTATAAACTGTGCGCCGGTGGCCAGACCAAAGAGAAAGCCCGAACATGCCGCATTCAAATCATATCCCCAGGCATTACTGGCACCTATCTTATGAGCAAGCACATTAGCGGTTGCCGGGAATACCATATCCGGAGTGGTCGTACAAAAAATGATTAGATCGATTTCAGACGCGCTAATGCCGCGCTTTTTAAGCAGGCCGTTTACCGCATGTACAGCCATGTCGGATGTCGCCAGGTTTCCTTTTAAAATACGCCGCTCCCTAATACCCGTACGAGTGGTTATCCATTCATCGTTGGTATCAACCATCCCCTCGAGTTCTTTATTTGTTAAAATATAATCTGGCACGTAGCCATCAACGGCTGTAATTGCAGCATGTATTTTAGACATAATTGTTATTGTCGGGTTTACTTAAAAGCTTCTTTGATCTTATCCACAAACTTACTTTCGATCAATGTGCGCGAGAGGAGTAACATATTTTTGATTGCTTCAGGAGAGGAAATGCCGTGGCCAATCAAAACGGGCGCGTTTACACCCAGAATCGGACTGCCTCCGTACTGCTCGTAGTTAAATCGATCAAAGAATTCGTCTTTGAACCCTTTTTTTAGTGTGAGAATATAGAATGTCTCCGCCAGCTTGAGCATGACATTGCCCGTGAATCCATCACAAACTATCACATCGGCTTTATCATTAAACAGATCACGTCCTTCGATGTTTCCCACAAAGTTTATCTTGGTTTTTTTGAGT
>CAZFQV010000105.1:0-7611 GCA_964521175.1 uncultured Sphingobacterium sp. | reverse complement strand
ATGAAAGTGTCCTGAAAAATATCTTCCGCCAGATAGGGATCTTTAACTAATAAGTAAATGGAGGTATATATTTTAGACTTGTGCCGGCGGATCAACTCTTCCAGGCCAGACTGCTGACCCTGTAAATATTGGCAGATCAGATCCTGATCACTTTTTTGCTGAAGCTTAGTAGAACTCATACTCTAAATTCCCTTTTTTATAAGTTGTCAAAAGTTGATAGGTAGAGTTTATCCGATAGCAGTTCTTTTTTTTGTGTGAATGATCAGTTTCAAATTCAAATGAAACAATTATTTTGCCAATATCAAAGAATAATTAATCAATCTTCTGTATTAAATTCTTATAGCTGTACTTTTGCATCCGGCTGGCTCGGCATATTTAAATATACGTAATAAATCAGAAAGCAGGTTGAGAATGACTAAGGAAGCGGAAAAAGATCCCAAAAGATATATAGTAATTAAAGGCGCGAGAGTGCACAACCTGAAGAATATAGACGTGGCTATCCCTAAAAATAAATTAGTGGTAATTACGGGGATGTCTGGATCAGGGAAGTCATCGCTTGCCTTCGATACCCTGTATGCCGAAGGGCAGCGGCGCTATGTGGAGAGTCTGTCTTCTTATGCAAGGCAGTTTATGGGCCGCATGAATAAGCCCGATGTCGACTTCATTAAGGGCGTTGCCCCGGCTATCGCTATCGAACAGAAAGTAATCACCAGCAATCCAAGATCAACGGTAGGAACCTCCACAGAGGTTTACGATTATCTGAAACTATTATTTTCCAGGATAGGAGAAACCATATCGCCCGTATCGGGCAGAAAAGTCAAAAAAGATACGGTTAGTGATGTGGCCAATTTTATCTCCTCCTTGCCGGAAGATACTTCGGTAACAATATCATGCCCTCTGCATCGCCACAACGAGCGACTGTTGGGAGAGGAGTTGGCGGTATTGTTGCAAAAAGGTTTTACCCGCGTGATGATCGATGGGCAACTGGCCAAGATTGAAGAACTTCTTGAGAGGCCGGAGTCTGGCAAAAAAGAAACCGGAGGTAACGCTGATATAAAAATAGTTATAGATCGTATCTCCGTCTCTCTGGATGATGAGACGATCAGCCGTATCGCGGATTCTGTGCAGACGGCTTTTTTTGAAGGCCGAGGCGATTGTTTTGTTGAGGAGAACAGCAGCACCACTTTCTTTTGTGACCGTTTTGAGTTGGACGGGATAAAATTTGAAGAGCCCGGTCCGAATTTCTTCAGTTTCAATAACCCCTATGGAGCATGTAAGCTCTGCGAGGGCTATGGGAAAGTTATTGGCATAGATGAAGATCTGGTGATTCCTGATAAAAGCAAGTCGGTTTACGATGGTGCAATAGCTCCCTGGAGAGGAGAAAAGATGGGTACTTGGTTGGAGAAGCTGGTCAGGAACGCGATAAAGTTTGATTTCCCGATTCATCGCTCTTACAGTCAGCTTACCGAAGAGCAAAGGCGCCTATTATGGACCGGAAATAGTTATTTTTCCGGACTTGACGACTTCTTTAAGGATCTCGAAAGCCAGACCTATAAAATTCAATACCGGGTGATGTTGTCACGATACCGGGGAAAAACAACCTGCCCCGAGTGCCATGGCAGCCGCCTTCGCAGAGACACTTCTTATGTGAAGATCAACGGCAGGTCAATTACCGACATTGTACTGATGCCGCTGGATAATGCCTTAGATTTTTTTAGAGAATTAAAACTGGATCCTCCGAAAGAGAAAATTGCCAAGCGCTTGCTGATGGAGATTACCAATCGGATTAAGTTTCTTACAGATGTAGGCCTAAGCTACCTGACGCTGAATCGTCTTTCGAATACCCTGTCAGGTGGAGAGTCGCAGCGCATCAACCTCGCCACCTCCCTGGGAAGTTCGCTAGTGGGATCTGTCTATGTGCTTGATGAACCTAGTATCGGCTTGCATCCCCGTGACACCCTGCGATTGATTAGTATTTTAAAATCCCTCCGGGATGTGGGCAATACGGTCTTGGTGGTCGAACATGAGGAAGAGATCATGCAGGCAGCCGACCACATTATTGATATCGGCCCGGAGGCGGGAACGCATGGCGGAAACCTGGTATTTACAGGCACTTATGACGAGATCCTAAAAGACGAAGCTAGCCTGACAGGCAAGTATCTGAGCAGGCAGCTTTCTATAGAAATCCCTCCACATCGGAGAAAATGGAGTGACTATATTGAAGTTAGGGGAGCCAGAGAAAATAATCTAAAGGGTATAGATGTTAAGTTTCCGCTGAATGTGCTTACGGTGGTTTCGGGAGTATCAGGTTCGGGAAAGACCTCGCTGGTTAAACGGATCCTCTATCCTGCATTACAAAAGGCTATTGGTAGTTATTCGGGTGAGCAGACTGGTGCGTACGATTCTATTGAAGGTGATATCAGGAAGGTTGAACGGGTTGAAATTGTGGATCAAAACCCAATAGGAAGATCATCGCGATCTAACCCTGTGACCTATGTTAAGGCCTGGGATGAGATCAGAAATCTTTACGCTTCCCAGGGATCTGCAAAGGCTGCCGGGCTTAAACCATCTGCATTCTCATTCAACGTCGACGGTGGACGTTGCGACGTTTGCCAGGGTGAAGGTGAAGTTAAAATCGAGATGCAGTTTATGGCGGATATTTATCTGCCTTGTGAAGCATGTGGCGGGAAACGCTTTAAGCAGCACGTCCTTGACATTACGTATCAGAACAAAAATGTTTTTGAAGTGTTGGACATGACCATTGAGGAGGCACTTGACTTTTTCGCCGATGAACCTAAGATAAAGGCAAAAATTAAGCCGCTTGCGGATGTGGGTCTGGGCTATGTACACCTCGGGCAATCATCAAATACGCTTTCAGGCGGAGAAGCCCAACGAATAAAACTGGCTTCTTTTCTGGTTAAAGGTAACCATAGCAGCAAGACGCTTTTTATTTTTGATGAACCTACTACAGGACTTCATTTTCATGATATCAAAAAGCTACTCGCTTCATTCGGGGCTTTAATCGAACAAGGCAATACCATTATCGTAATCGAGCATAATATGGATGTGATTAAATGCGCTGACTGGGTGATCGATATCGGACCTGAAGGCGGTGACAATGGCGGTACTATAGTATATGAAGGTACACCGGAAGATCTTATAAAAAACCCGGATTCGCACACCGGTAAGTTTTTAAAGGAAAGGTTCAGGTAGTAAGCTTGACCTATATAAAAATAATAGAGCCGGCGATCCAGGCTTATTGTTGATATTTTATTCTCTTATCCGGAGTCTGTTATTCTTAAAACTATTCATCAGATGATTGGCCATGCGAAGAAAGCCGAGATCTGTCATATGGACGCCGTCTACGAATCCTTCTCCGTCTGTTCCCATGGCGCCTTTGCTATCAATATAAATTAAATTCTTCATGCCTTGTTTCACAAGCTTTTCATATTCGACCCTGAGTGCACGGTTCTTTTCATGAAGCATTGTATTCATATTTTCTTCAAAATAGCTTTTTGCGTACATTACGTTCTCCACAAATGCTATCGGAGTGTCCGGGTTTTTAGCTCTCAGGCCATTGACTAGCGGAATCACCCTGGACGTCACCTCTTCTGCCGTCATGTTCGGCAGGCAGTCGATCACATAAAATGAAGCTTTAATGTCCGACATCACCTCTACGATGGGAGCTTCCATCTTACCGTTTCCACTGAAGCCGAGATTAATGCAGTCTACCCCCAGTCTTCGTGATATGATACTGGTATAGACCATGCCAGGGCGGGATGCACAGCCGCCTTGGGTGATGCTTGTGCCATAAAAAACGATAGGCAGCTTTTTCTCGGGTAACGGCTTCCCAAATGCGCTTGTTGGGTCTACCCCCACTTCCACTTTAGTTGTGCCGTCATAAAGAGGAAGATAGAGCTTGTACTCACGCCTATCCCGGCTTAATGTATTGACTAGCCTGACCTCGT
The DNA here is from genome assembly GCA_964521175.1 of uncultured Sphingobacterium sp. GTDB lineage: Bacteria > Bacteroidota > Bacteroidia > Sphingobacteriales > Sphingobacteriaceae > Daejeonella. The sequence goes on along the minus strand of CAZFQV010000105.1, from coordinate 3,643 downwards.
TATCCTTTCCCTTGGGTCTCCCGGTGTTGACGTACTGCCAGGTGCCATTAACTTTGCAGTAAAGGTCAATCCCTTTTATGCCGGTTTCGGCCATATGACTCATTGTATAGTCATTCAGCAAATGCCATCTCACGGTGATGAAAGGTGAATCACTGATGAACCTGATTGAGATACCCGCAGAATTTTTTGAGAGATTCCATACCGGCTCTCTGACTTTATCTTTATAAGACGCCGGCAGCCTGTCGTAAGGGCTTTCCTTTTCGGATTCGGGGATAGTCGTTCCTTCGATCAGGAAACTTTCTTTGCCGTAATATTTCGTGCTATCTGTCGGGATATTGCTATCCCGGGCATAGCTGAGCGTACATACGCAACAGATGATCAGCAGAGGAAAGAATGCTTTCATAGCTAGTATTTAGTTTTCTAAATTAATATAAGTCCGGGATAAAAAATAGATCCTAAATGAAAATAAATTAATACATTAGAGATCGTCAGCTAATCCTCAGCGGAAAATCCATAAATTTGCAATTTAGTTTATATCGTATTTAAAACGCTATGCTTTCAAAAAAGACTCGTTATGCAATAAAGGCGCTCGTTGTCCTGGGGAAAAATTTTGGCCAGCCCCCGATGCAGATTTCGCGCATATCTTCAGAAGAAAATATCCCTAAAAAATTCCTGGAACAAATTCTTCTGGACATGAGAAATTCGGGGCTATTATTCAGCAAAAAAGGCTCAGGTGGTGGATACGGTCTAGTAAAAGATCCATCTGAGATATTCCTGGTCGAAATCCTGCGTCTCACCGGCGGACCTGTAGCGCTCCTGCCTTGTGTTAGTCTTAAATTCTACCAGAGATGTGAGGAGTGTGTGGATGAAAATACCTGCGGAGTGAGGGATGTGTTTATGGACGTAAGAAATGCGACATTGAAAATTTTAAGCCAAACTAGTATAGCGGATGTCATCAAACGGGAGAACGTTTTATTGGGCTTGATAGACGCCTAAAAAAAAATATTTTAAAAAGTCTACTAATTCTATATACATTGTATTATATTTGACCCGTGAACAGAAATTACTTCTTTATGTATGATGATATGGCGATTGAGTGTTGCTATATGAACGATAGTGCAATTTGATGAAGAAGGAATATTAGATTTTATTAACAGAAAGACCTCTTCATATGAATTAGAAGAGGTTTTTTCGTACAAAGAGTATCCGAGATGCAAAGTTTTAGAACAGAATTAGAAAACCCGGTGGTAGAGCGGGACATTATAAACCTTGAGAGGGAGATACGGCGTTTTCGTGAAGGCACCCTTCATGATGATAAGTTTAGGAGCCTCCGCCTGGCGCGTGGCATTTATGGACAGCGACAACCGGGGGTTCAGATGGTGCGGATCAAAATGCCATTCGGGAAGGCGACTTTTAAACAGATCTTACGGATAGCAGATATCTCAGATGAATATGCCAGCAGCAATTTACACTTAACCACCCGTCAGGATGTGCAGGTCCATTTCGTTAGTCTGGATAAGACTCCTGAGCTTTGGGCTAAACTTTCTGAGGATAATATAACCCAGCGTGAAGCCTGCGGAAATACGGTGAGAAATGTGACTGCATCGCCAACTGCCGGGATTGACCCACTTGAGCCTTTTGATGTTTCTCCCTATGCTCATGCTACATTTGAGTATTTCCTTCGTAACCCAATTTGTCAGGAAATGGGGCGGAAGTTTAAAATCGCATTTTCATCAAGCGATGAGGATACTGCTTTTACTTATATTCACGACATCGGCTACGTGCCTAAAGTGAAGATCGTTGACGGTGAAGAACAGCGCGGTTTTAAAGTGATGTTGGGCGGTAGCCTGGGTGCTCAGCCTATGCTGGGATTTGTAGTTCATGAGTTTCTTCCTGAAGATCAGGTGATTCCTTACGCCGAGTCGGTATTAAGAGTATTTGATCGTTACGGGGAGCGCAATAACAGGAATAAAGCCCGGTTTAAATTTTTAATTCAAAAAGTAGGGCTTGATGAAATAGTCAGGCTGGTGGAAGAAGAACGCACCGCTAATAAATCAAAATCATACCTCATCAATCGTGATTCGATTCCTTTTCCGAATATTCCTGATACTTCAGCTCTGCCAGAAGCTAAAATAAGAGATGAAAAGCATTATCGGGATTGGCTGGCAACTAATGTTTTCGAACAGAAGCAGCCGGGCTTTTTCGGGGTATATGTCAAAGTTCCCGTGGGGGATATCCCTTCGGAGAAGGCAAGAGACTTTGTGAGAGCTGTGCAAGACCTGGTAGCTGATGAGATCCGTATTACTCAAAATCAAGGCCTGATGCTCAAATTCGTCACGAAAGCAGCACTGCCTCACTTGTTTAATAACCTCATTGAGCTTGGAATGGCAGAGCCTGGCTTTAATAGCGTTGCTGATGTTACCACTTGTCCCGGCACTGATACTTGTAATCTGGGGATTTCAAACAGCATGGAGCTCGCGCGGGTATTGGGAAATCTGATCAAGAAAGAATATCGTCATCTGATTTTCAACCGGGAGATTAATATTAAGATCAGCGGCTGTATGAATTCCTGCGGCCAGCATGGTTTGGCTCATATTGGCTTTCACGGCGCTTCCTTAAAAGCCGAAGGCAGGGTATTGCCCTCAGTTCAGGTTTTATTGGGCGGAGGTACTGTTGGTAATGGGTTAGGAAGGGTTGCGGACAAGGTAATCAAGGTCCCATCTAAAAGAGCTGAAGATGTGCTCAGGCTGGTGCTGCAGGATTATGAAGCTAATTCAGCCCCGGAGGAAAGCTTTCATGCCTATTACGATCGTCAGGGCAAAGATTATTTCTACCAGTTGCTGAAGCCGCTGGCAAATCTAGCAACGCTTGATCTATCCGAATTTGTCGATTGGGGACATGTAGAAAATTATGCTACAAAAATCGGAGTGGGTGAATGTGCCGGTGTGATGATTGATTTGGTGGCCACACTGCTGCTGGAAACTGATGAAAAGATGGAATGGGCCAATGAAACTTTTGAAGCAGGAGCCTATGCCGACTCAATCTCACATTCTTACAGTGTATTTATTAGTGCGGCTAAAGCCTTATTGCTCGATAAGGGCATAACCTGCAATACTCAGATAGGTATTATGCGCGATTTTGATACTCATTATGGCGAAAACAAAGAGCTGTATAATTATTCCAGCTTTCAGGATCTGGTACTACAGATTAATAAGAACGAGCCTAAAGCTGAGTTTTCAAGGGCTTATAAAGAGGCAGCATTTAATTTTGTTAAACAAGTAAGAGCGAACCGGGAGGCGCTTCTTCAACAAGTAATATGATAGTCAAAGATAAATTGGTAAAAGAACCTAAGATCACCCTTATCGGCGCAGGGCCGGGTGATGCAGAGCTCATCACTATAAAAGGAGCGAGATTACTTGGAACTGCTGACGTGGTTCTTTATGATGCGCTGGTTAATCAGGAATTATTAGGTTTTGCACCTGATGGAGCCATAAAGGTTTATGTGGGTAAGCGCTCCGGCGATCATTCCTATTCACAGGCATCAGTCAACAGGCTGATGATAGATTATGCGCTGAATTATGGTCATGTAGTGCGACTGAAAGGGGGTGACCCTTTTGTTTTTGGCCGTGGATCCGAGGAGCTG